>NZ_JAMZGM010000003.1 GCF_024158605.1 Sebaldella sp. S0638
TTTGCTGTCTATTTTGTGATACTCATTTTTTTATTTAAAAATTCTTCTTTTTTTCCTTGACATTTTATAACTGGTCTATTTCAGCGCAGGCCAGTAATTTTTATTAGCCTCAATCAGTTCATCAAGAACTTTTCTGGCTTTTTTTGCATCTGTTATTGTTCTGTTCAAAGTAAGGGCCTGTAGTGCCTTTTCATAGGAACCCTCGAAATATGCTTCTACAGTAAGTCTTTCATAGGCATATTGATTCTCTATCAAACCCTTATAAAAAGTCCCTATTTCTCCTACATGAAACGGCTCAGGCCCGTTTATCCCCAGTAGAGATGTCACTTCCACCATTGCGTCATCAGGAAGATTCGGTATAATTCCGTTATTTTCCACAATTACTATATAATATTTTTTCAGATTATTTGCTATTGAATCGGCTATAGCTACTATCATTTCACCATGAGCATCATTTTTCACCACATCTGCACCTTTGGCTGTCCCTGTTTCCATGACTCTTCGGCACTCTGCAAAAACATTTTTCTCTCTCCCGTTCATTACTTCATTTGCCCTTGTGTAGTCTTTATTTAAATGAGTCAGTTTATACTGAGGGTAGATATAGTACTGAAGATAAGTATTCGGCAGAAATTCCGTAAAATCTACAAGCATATCCTGAACAAGCGAGTATGTATCCAGCCATGATTTGTCCCTCTGTTCTGCATCAGCAGGCAAAAATCCTTTTTCAGTAATTATCTTTTTTAATTCAGGAAGAAGGTCTTTCCCGCCTTTATCATAAATATTCTTAAACCATCCAAAATGGTTCAGCCCAAAATAATACGGTTCAAGGTCTTCATATTTTACGCCAAGTATTTTGGCATATGAATAAAGAAGATTTATCGGCTGATCGCATATATTCAGTATTTTTTTATCATCAGGAAATCTTTTTTGCAGAGCATAAGCTACTATTGCCGCCGGATTTGTGTAATTCAAAATCCACGCATCAGGTTTATATCTTCTTATATCCTCTACCATTTCTATCATATCTCTTATTGATCTTATCCCGTAGGCAAAACCGCCTGCACCGCATGTCTCCTGACCTATCACCCCGTTATTCAGCGGAATTTTTTCATCTTTTTCACGCATTTCATATCCGCCTGTACGCATCTGACAAAAAACATAATCTACATCCTGATAAGCAGTTTCTTTATCTGTTGTAATTACGACTTCTGTTTCAGGATAGTATTCCCTGAATAAAACCTTGGCGAATCCTCCTATTACATTTTGTCTTTCTTCATTTATATCAAATAACACCAGCTTTTTTAGTCTGAATTTGTCTTTGTAGCTTACAAGAGCTTTTAACAGCCCCGGTGTCCATGTTGACCCTCCTCCGACGATTGTTACATTATAGCTTTTCAATTTTTTGCCTCCTTTTGGCTTTTTATGTATTCTTTTAAATTTTTAGTAATACTTTCCACTTTCAGCCCGTAAATAATGTGGATGTAATTTTTTTCCGGTCTTACTATTCCTGAAGGTCTTGTACTCTTTATGACTGTTTCATTAATTTTTTCAGGATCTAAAACCTGTACCCTTAATCTGGTAAAGCAATTTTCCACATCTGCTATATTTTCTGTTCCCCCAAGCCCTCTTATAATCGTTTCAGACAATTCCGTATCTTCCACAGCTATCTCTTTTCCTTCACTTTCTTCTTCATCATTAAGATTTTCACGTCCCGGAGTATTTACATTAAATTTCATTATAAAAAACACAAATACTTTATAATAAACAAACCCGTAAATTATCCCCACAATAATTACAAGAAACCATCTCGTATCCATACCTCTGAATACACCAAAAATAAAGAAATCAATTATACCGGCCTGTATGTTCCCCACTGCTACTCCCAAAACAGCCATTATCATATAAGCCAGACCTGTCATTACGGCATGGAATAAGAATAAGACCGGTGAAATAAATATAAATGAAAACTCTATAGGCTCAGTTATTCCTGTTACAAATGAAGCTGCTATTGCTGCTAGCATCAATGATTTTATATACTTTTTATTTTCAGGAAATGAGGTTTTTATAATAGCCAGAGCTGCTGCCGGAAGACCAAACATAGCAATTATCATATGTCCCTGACCTACAAATCTTGTTCCCAGCCTTACCACATCCACAGGAGAATTATTTACCAGAGTTGCATTATATATATTTAAAGCTCCTGTAACCACTTCTCCGTTTATTGTTGTGCTTCCTCCTATATTCGTGAATCTTACAAGCTGGTTTAATATATGGTGCAGCCCTGTAGGTATAAGCAGTCTGTTCAGAAATCCGTAAATAAAAGGTCCGAATATACCTGTTACTTCTATTGACTTACCAAATAACGATATAATAAAATCAAAATACGGCCATACATAATATGAAATCAAAGCTACAAACGGTACTGCCACTATTGTTATAATAGGTACAAATCTTTTCCCCCCGAAAAAATTAAACATACTCGGAAGTTCGATTTTATGAAACCTGTTATGCAGTTCGGCTACCACAAGCCCTATTATTACTCCAGCGAACACATTCATCCTGTATGTTAGAAAACCAAATACAGTTTCATATCTTGCATTTTCAAGACTCGCCTGTACAGAAGTCATACCCTGCTCTGTAAGATACTTTACAGAAGTAGTATCGGCATTTATTCCTTTTAATCCAAGCATATAGTTTAATGTCAGATGAAAAATGAAAAATCCCAGCACTGATGAATATACAGCTGTTACTTTCTCTTCTTTTGTCATACCTGCTGTTACAGATATTGCAAAAAACACAGGAAGACTTCCGAAAATAAATCCTGCAAGCTTTCTTATATATCCTATTATATTTTGTACTGCCTCAAGCTTGGAAAAGCTCTCCCCCACTATACTCGGATTTTGCAGCATTGCCGCGAGCCCCAGTATCAAACCGGCTGCTGCCAGTGTAGAAATCGGCATTAACAACGATTTCCCGAATTTTTGTAAAAATCCTTTCAAAATAAACACCTCCATATTTTCTTCTATAAAAGTATAACCCCGGTATTGTAAATTGACAATTTTTTCATAATTTTGAAACAAAATAGAAAAAATACACATAATTTTAAAAATATGTGTATTTTTTTACGATTTTATTTAATTATTATGACAGCTCAGGCCAATAGCCTTTGTTAGCTTCTATTAATGCATCCAGCACCTTTCTTGCTTTTTTGGCATCTACTACTGTTCTGTTCAGTGTAAGTGCCTGAAGTGCTTTGGTATAAGATCCTTCAAGGCATGCTTCTACAGTAAGTCTCTCATATGCATACTGATTTTCTATTAATCCTTTATAAAAAGTTTCTATCTTTCCTACCCCATAAGGTCTAGGTCCATTTATTCCCAGTGTTGCCGTAACTTCTACCATGGCATCATCTGGAAGATTTTCTATTAACCCGTTATTTTCAACCATTACTATAAAATACTTATGTCTGTTATGTGCTATTGATTCAGCTACTTCTATTATCATATCCCCGTGAGCATCATTGTGAACCACGCTTGAATCCTTTGCAGTACCGTTTTCCGCTATTCTTCTGCATTCTGCAAAAACACGTTTTTCTCTTCCGTTCATTACCTCATTTGCCCTTGTAAAATTCGGATCAAGCTTTTTCAGCTTATATTCCGGATATAGATAATACTGTAAGTACGTATTTGGAAGGTAATCAGGAAAATCCTTTAACATATCTTCCACCATAGCATAGGTATCAAGCCATGACTGGTCTCTCTGTTCTGCATCTGCCGGCAAAAAACCTTTTTCCTCTGTAATTTTCTTAATTTCCGGGACTATATCATTTCCATTTTCATCATAAATATTCTTAAACCATCCGAAATGATTCAGACCGAAATACACAGGTTCCCAGTTTTCATAGCTTTTTCTGAGAAGTCTTCCGTAAGATCTCATAAGATTCACAGGCTGGTCACATATATTTATTATTTTTTCATCATGAGGAAATACTTTTTTTAGTGCATATGCCACTATTGCGGCAGGGTTGGTATAGTTAAGTATCCATGCTTCGGGACTGTGTTCCCTTACATCTTTTACCATTTCTACCATATCTTTTATAGATCTTATTCCATACGCAAAACCTCCCGGCCCGCATGTTTCCTGTCCTATTACTCCCATACTCAGCGGAATATGCTCATCTTTCTCACGCATCGGGTATCCGCCTGTACGCATCTGGCAAAAAACAAAATCAACATCGCTGTAAGCAGTTTTTTTATCTGTCGTATATGAAAATTCCACTTCGGGGTACTCTTCCTTAAATAAAATTATTCCGAATTCTCCTATTATTTCCTGTCTTTCTTTGTCAATATCATATAATGTAACTTTTTTTAAAGGCATTCTGTCCTTATGCTTAGTAAGAGCCTTTAATATTCCCGGTGTCCACGTAGACCCGCCGCCCACTATTACTATATTGTATGCTTCTTTAAACATGTTATTATCCTCCTGAGTATTAGTTTTTTGTTTTCTTTATACTTTTTACCGAATTGGCTATCTGCTCTACTTTTGGACCATATATAATCTGTATATTATTTTTATCAGGTTTTACTATGCCTGCTGCGCCTGTAGCTTTTAATGCTGCATCATCAACTATGGAAGTATCTTCCAGAGTCAGTCTCAGCCTTGTAAAACAGTTGTCAATCACTCTTATATTCCCGCTTCCGCCTACTGCTTTTATTATATTTTCAGCTGTTTCTTCCATATCTCCCGACAGTTTCACAGCAGCTCCTTCTGTTTCTTCTTTTTCACGTCCCGGAGTTTCTATATTTCTTGATAAAATTATAAATTTGAAGAAAAAATAATATGCAAAAAAGTAAATTATCCCTACTATTACTGCAAAATACCAGTGTGTTTCTGTTCCTTTCAGAATACCGAATACTGCAAGGTCTATTACTCCGCCCTGAACATTTCCTATCATTACTCCCAAAATCTGCATTAAAAAAAACGATAGACCTGTCATTACTGCATGAAATACAAATAATACCGGTGAAACAAATATAAAGGCAAATTCCAGAGGTTCAGTTATTCCTGTGACAAATGATGCCGAAGCTCCTGCTATCATCAGAGCCTTTATTCTTCCTTTTTCCTTTTCATCGGCTGTCTTATACATTGCATACGCAGCTCCTATAAGTCCGAACATCATTACCGGTATTTTTCCCTGAGCCAGAAATCTTGTGGACATTCTTACTATATCGGCAGAGACTGGAGCTTTACTTGCAAGTGACGCATTGAAAATATTCAGTGCTCCTACTACCTGTTCTCCGTCTATCACTGCACTTCCACCCACTGCTGTGAATCTTACCGTCTGATTCAATATATGATGAAGCCCTGTAGGAATGAGCAGTCTTTCTATAAAACCAAATATAAATGTGCCGAAAGCTCCGCTTTTTTCTATAACTCCCCCTACCTGATATATGATATTTCCTATTACCGGCCATATAAAATAAAATATAAGACCTACTATTGGCACACATACTGTTGTAATTATCGGTACAAATCTTCTTCCTCCAAAAAAATTAATCGCATCAGGAAGTTTTATTTTATAGAATCTGTTATGAAGGGCTGCCACTGTGAGACCTGACACTACTCCCCCGAAAACATTCATCCTGTAAGTAAAAATTCCAAGTACCGTTTCATATTGTGCATTCACAAAACTGGCCTGTATCGGATCCATTTTATTATTTTCCACCAGATATTTTACAGCTGTGGTATCTGCTGATATTCCTTCCAGTCCCAAAATATAATTTATTGTAACATGAAACACCAAAAATCCTATTGCTCCTGCAAAGGCAGCTGTCGGCTTCTCATCATCCACCATTCCTATTGCCAGTGCTATGGCAAACAGTAAAGGCAGATTACCAAATAACACCCCTGCAAGTTTTCTTATAAATCCTATTATATTCTGAACGAATTCAAGATTTATAAATCCTTCTCCCACTATATTGGGATTCTGCAATGCAGCGGCTATTCCCAGAAATATTCCTGCTGCTGCTATAATTGATATAGGCATCATAAGCGACTTTCCTAATCTTTGCAAAAAACCTTTCAAAATAAAGCACCTCCATCTTTTGATATTTTAATTATAATCCCAGAATCTTCAAATGGCAATTTTTTCAACAATTCTAAACATTTTAAAATATTTTCACATTTCGTGTATATATTCACAAAAAAAGTTGTTTTACTTTGTAAATAAAGCGACTCAGCTCTCTGAAAAAATCTAACACACATTTATTTTTATCATCTCTTTTTCCCTTAAAAATGCCGAATTCTCTTTTAAAAACTGATTATTTTCATCATAAGCGTCCAACTAAAAAAGCCGGATATAAAACCCGGACTTTCTCAGATACATTATATTATCATTTTACTTTTATAATTTTCAATTATTTCTCCGCCGTTCCAAAGCTTGATTATCTGCTCCTCACCAAGTTCAGTCAGCCGTACTCCCCTGCTTTTCCCATATCTTTCTACCCACTTATTATTAAGCAAAAATTCTGCTGTAGCCTTTCCTATACTCCCAGCTATGTGATATTCCCGCTCGCTCCAGTCCATACATACTTTACAGAAATGACGCTTTAGTTTTCTCAGATTATCTATTTCAATCCCGAATTTCTCAAAAAAGTTTATTCCCTTATCTGTTATTTCAATTTCTGATTCACTGATTTTGAAAAACTCATTTTTTACATACCATTTTGTAATCTCCACACCCAGCTTCCCGGCAAGGTGATCATAGCAAAAACGTCCGTTGAATAATATTTTATTTTCAATATTGGTGTTCAGCGAGCGTGCAGTCTGAAACTGTGATATTGGCAGCCACTGCTCTATAAGTTCCGCTACTGACTTGTTGCTAAGCCTGTAATAATGATTACGTCCCTGAATATATATTTCCAGCCACTCCAGATTAATAAATTTTTTTATATGATATGTCGCTGTATGATTTTTTATATTAGCTGTTTTTGCCAGTTCGATTACAGTATGAAATTTTCCGTCCATAAGAAGCATAAGCATGCTTGAACATGATTTATCCGCCAGTATTCCGGCTACTTCATTTATTTTAATATTCATTGTCGACCTCCGTTAATAATAATATACAAAATTCCCGGTCTGCTGTCAAACCTGACTGTCCTTCCCCGCATTTTCAAAAGGATTTTCAGAAAATATTCCCTGAACAGAAGCCGGCAGCTAAAATATATAACAGGATTAAGGCAGTTAGCATAAGCAGTTTTACCAAAAACAACATATAACGCAGAATATTATTTATATAAATCTTCATCTTTTTTCTGATCATCACCGGCTCCATAAAAATATTGATTTGCTTTCATATATGTAAATGTGTTGTTTATCAGCTTTGAAACATCACCATTTTTGATATCCAAAGCGATATTAATCAAATGATCCATAATATATCTTACAGTTCCTGATCCTAGTGTTATGCGTCTGGCTCCGGTTTTTCTGTATGTATCAAAATCATATAATCCCGAATTTATAAGAAAATTCAGCGGTGCATCTATGTTTTTTACCAGCTGTTCTGCCTCTTTTTCATTCTCTACTCCAGGAATAAATACAGAATCAGCACCTGATTTTTTAAATATATTTCCACGCTCTGCGGCTGTCTGGAATCTCTCTTTTTCCTCTCCGATTTTCAGCCAGTAAGCACAGGTTCTTGCATTAATAACAAAATTCAAATTCAGCTCTTTCTTCAATTCAAGCAATATCTCTATTTTATTTTTCATTATTTCAATACTATCCAAAGTGCCGTCAGGTCGCCCATCTTCTATATTCAGCCCGACAACTCCGTTTTCCAGTAAAATTCTGCTGAATTCCTTAAATTCTTGCAGTGTTTCACCATATCCTCTTTCAAAATCCACGGATAAAGGTATATTTACTCTGCGTGTTATACTTTTTATAATGAAAAGCAAATCTCCAAAGCTGATTTTCTCTCCGTCGGAATAACCGAGAGAATAAGCTATTCCCGCACTGGTTGTGGCAACTGCGCCAAACCCCTGTTTCTCGAAAATATAAGCACTTCCTGCATCCCATATATTAGGCAGCAAAAACATATCTTTGCCGGTATGCAGACTTTGAAATTTATCTGCTAATTTTTTTTGTTTATCTTTTATCATATTATCCCTCCTGCTTCTTTATATTTACATACTATCATATAAAAAAATCGATGTTCATCGATATATGGAATATTTTCGATTTTTTTTGAAATATTATGTTGAATCCCTCTGTTTTCAGTTATTAAAATATTATTTTTTTTCATATTTTTTGATCTGCCAAAAAAATATACCGCAAAGAGACACAAAAAGTAACCTTACAATCCAAAAAAATCCTCCATATAAAAAAGACCAGAATCAAAATAGATTTCACACCTAAACATGAATATTATTATTCTGGTTTAGATTTCTATTTTAATCCCGGTCTTTCTTTATTAATATGTTATAAATTCCGGATCTTCGCTTGTAAGCCTGTCTTCATCTTTCATAATGAGAACCATTTTGCTGAAAAGATAGTCCAGCACCATATCTGCGGGAACTCTGCTTGTAATGTCAGCACCGTCATAATACATAGGCGTAGTCTTAAAAAACATCGAATGATCTGCTAACCTTGATAATTCATTATCAGAAAGTCCTGTAAGCGAGATTATCACGCCTTTTCTGCCTTTTGCTATTACAGCGGGACCAAGTATCCCTTTCTGCTCACCTGAAAAAGAAATAAAAAGACATATATCACTTTCTTTTATTTTATTTGCATAAAAAAGCATGGCATGCTGATCAATAAAACTTATTGCCGCTATCCCCAGAAATGTCAGCCGCATTGAAAAAATATCCGCTGAAAGCCTTGAAGGTCCCAGACCAAAAATACTGATATTCTTTTTTCCCACTATCAAAGCTGCAAGATAATCAAGCAATTCTGAATTTATCAGCTCTTTTGTCTTTACCAGATCTTTATAAAGACCGTCCTCAGAAATAGGTACATGAGAAAAATTCTTCTCCAGTTCCTCAAAGATCACATGTTTCATTTCCGAAAAACCCGTAAATCCCATTTTCTTAGACATTCTCACTATTGTATTGGGACTGCAGAAAACAGCATCAGCAAGATCTTTTATTCTCAATCCTCTTATTTTATTTGAATTTGAAATAATATATCTGAGTATCTCTTTTTCTGTTTCATTCAGATTTTTATACTTATCTCTTATAAGATTTTCTATTTTCATGAACACCTTCCAATTTTCATTTACATCATAGCTAAATATGCAGCACCAAGTATTCCCGCATCATTCCCCAGCTCTGCCTGTACTATTTTCAGACCTTCCAGTGCTGAAGGAAGTGCATATTTTTTTAGATTTTCCTTTACCCTGTCTATTAAAAAATCTCCTGCCAGACTCACTCCTCCGCCTAAAACAACTATTTCAGGATCAAGTGTATTCAAAAGATTTCCTATTCCCATTGCCAGATACTCTGCTTCGTAGTCTACTATATCAACAGAAAACTCATCTCCGGCTTTAGCTGCATCAAAGACATCTTTAGCTTCCAGTTCTCTTCCTTTTGTCATCTCATACAGCTGATTTTTTTTATTTACTATCAATCTTCCCTGAGCCTCTCTTATAAGCCCCGTAGCTGACGCATATGCTTCCCAGCATCCTTTCTGCCCGCATCCGCAGAGCTTCCCGTCTTTCACTAATTTTGTATGTCCTATTTCCCCTCCTGTACCTGTTTTACCCGAAACAAGCTGTCCGTTTACTATTATTCCTCCGCCTATACCTGTTCCTATTGCTATTCCAAGTACATTACTATGTCCTTTTCCTGCACCTTTCCACATTTCCCCGAGAGTTATTACATTTACATCATTATCAGCTCTCACTTTCAAGCCTATTCTCTTTTCGAATTCTTCTGCCAGATTCAGATTTTCAGGCCATGGAAAATTAGCAAAGAACTTCACTATTTGTGTCTGTACTACAGGCCCCGGAACTCCTATCCCTACTCCGCCTACATTTTCCAACGGTATTTCGTATTCTTTCAGATTTTCTTTCAGAATATCTGCTATTCTGTTCAGGGATATTTCATATCCGTCTATTGATTCTGTTTTTATTGTTGTAGTAAATATCTTATTCCCCTCTTTATCCACTACCCCTATTTTTGTATTTGTCCCGCCTAGATCAATCCCTACATAATAATCCATAAACGCTATCCTCCTATAAATTCTTCTAAGTTAATTAATTTTACCACTCTTTCATCTATGTAAAAATCTTCCGTTGTTTCACCATTTTCAAATTCATAAATATCAAGGACATTTTTTACAAATATTGAAAACTCGCTTACCCTGTACCTTAGTATAAGTGCCGCCTCTGCCTCACCATCCTCAGGTTTTCCGCCGCCGTATTCCGCTACAGGAATAAATCTGTTATCAAAGTGTATTACACCGGGATAATTTTTTTCCAAAGCGGGAAGTTCATAAAACTTAGCGTTATTCTTTATTTTCAATACGTATTTCAATTCTATTCCGTATAATTCTTTCCCGATTTCAAATACAAGATATTTTTTTGCCGGCTTCATTATCCCCTCTTTTCCAGAGAGTTGTTTATTTTTTCTATCTCTCTAAAAAGTGTATTCAAATCATTTATCAGATTAATATTATTGGTAAGCTTTTCTTTAGTTCCTGCCACCATCTGTTCCAATTCGCTGAAAGTTTTATTCAGCTCATTTTCCTCTATATTTTCCAGATTTACGTTTTCATAAAGAAATTTTATATTTTTATCAATTCTTTTGATTTCGTCCTGAAGCTTATTTATCTTTGTTATTGTCAAATCCATTACCTGATTGCTCTTGGCTATTCTTTCGATTACATTATGGCTTATTTCCCTTGCCTTATTTGATATATCCAGAATCAGAACAGACAGATTTCTTATTTCTTCTGCTATTACCTGATAGCTTTCTCCGTATTCAGACACTCTTTCTGCTTCTTTTCTTGCGTTAAGCGACAAAAGATTAGTCCTGTCGGAAATCATATTTATATTATCTATCATTTCTTCTATATTTACACTGCTGTCACTTAGTTTATGAAAACTTCTTCTCAGACTTTCCGTCATAAGGGTAATATTTTTATTTTCCTTAACAATATGTTCGCATTCTTTTATGAGTTTTTCCAGTTCCTCTGAATTCGTTTCGGAAAGTCCTATTATTTTTCTGACTTCCTCTTTTATCTGGAGCATTTTACTTTGTTCTTCACCCAGAACTTTATAGTTCAAAGCTTGATTTTTGTTAAGTTCATATGTTTTTTCAAGTATTCCGCTTATATTTTCATCTGTTATTCTTACTTTGTTATGTATTTTATCAGAAAAATTTTCAAATTTTCTTTTTATATCCTCAGGCTCATCATACTCTCCTATAAGCTCTGATTCTTTATCAAGACTTATCACTCTGTTCAGTCCCTGTCTGATTTTATATATCAGACTGAGAACAGATTTATAAAAGAAGAAGAAAATAACCGTAAAAGCAAGAATTGAAACTATCATGCACAATATTAGCGATAAAAATATATCTGAATACAGATTTTTATAGAATGACAGTTTTGAATCTTCCATAATAACATATAATTTATCCATTTCCAGTTTTTTATACATAAATTCTATATTCTGTCCGTTTGATCTTGCTGTAAAACTTCCTTCCACCTCATCTAAAATATTATTATTCTGAATGTGATAAAAGCTGTAAAAAGAATTCCCGCTCAGCGGACTGTTAGTCGCCAGTATTTCCCCGCTTTCTTTTATTAGATAATATCTGCTGTCTGCTCTCCCGCCGGCAGTCTTTGGGAGTGAATCCTGCAATATCGTAATTCCCAGTATTTTTTCTTCAAAATTATTAATTTTTATCTTCTTTACAAAAGTAATCATATATTTATTAGAAGCCTTATCAAGATAAGGATTTGAGATAAAAAACTCAAAATTCTCACTCTTTGATTCCGAAATAAGCTTTCGCAGTTCGTTACTGTCGGTATTATCTGTTATCTCAATATTATTGTAAGAATCAATATAGAATACATGTTCATATTCTCTATTCAGAGTTTTTAGGAAATTTATCTTCTCATTAACAGTTTCAGTACTGTTATCGTTTTTTATACTTTCAATAAATCTTTCGGCACTACTCTCTATTCTGCTTATTTTTCCGTAATAATTCTCCTGAAGTCTTGTGAGGTTTTCCTCTTTTATATCAGAATAATTATTTTTATACCTGTTATAAATACCTGACACAGAGAATACAAAAAATATCAGCAGGGGAATAAAAAATAATGAAAATATCCAGCTTAAAAGTTTATTTTTTAGTCTCATATTTAGTCTGCCTCACTTCCGTCTGAATATACCCCGGAATCAAGCTTATACTCTTCTGAAAGTGTAATCAGAGTTTTCAGCCTTTCTTCCAGTTTTTTTATTTCATAAATCTCTTTGGAATAAACATCTCTGTTTTTTATTACTTCATTTCTCATTTCTTCAAGCTTTGAAGAAAAACCAAGCAGATTATCTTTATTTTCCACATATCTTACTATTTCACGTTCATGATTTTTTCTAAGTCCGGTAAATCTTTCCGTAAATACTGATATATAATCAGCTATAAGATTCAGCGACTTGTTTTTCAGCTGAAAACTTATTTTTTCCTGTTTCAAAATTGCTTTTATTTCCTCTGACAAAAGCTTTATTCTGTTTGCCAGATGTCTTATTTCTTTTGAGCTTTCTTCCAGTTCCACAGAATTATTCCCGGAACTGCTGTACATTTCTATAGTGGAATTCAGCCCGAAAACATTTATCTGAAAAGAAATTTTATTTATTTCATTTGCCAGCTTCTCTATAAGATCTCCGTTTTCCCTCTCTTTTTCAAAATTCTCCCTGAGCGTATTTATATTTCTGTTTATGTCGGAAAATTCGTTCAGAATAGCAGTATTCATTTTATGGTTTTCCATTAACAGATTATATACCTTGTCAAAATTTTCCTGATTTCTGTGCAGCACTGTATTTATTTTCAGTATGTCAGATTCTTTATTCAGATTTTTATTCAAAAGCGTACTCGTCTTTTCAAATAACTCATTATTTGATTTTTTTATGTCAGAACAGTTTTCTTTTACCTCATTTACAAAATCGGTATATGTTTTCAACACTTTGTTGTAACTTTCCTGAAGATAAAACTTATTTTCGCCGAACTCCACAGGCTTAAGATCTTTCCTGCTGATGGCGTATAATGCTCTGTCCAGCATAGAAACCGGCTTTCCTAAAACATTTTTTATTATAAAATATATTAAAACTACACCTGCTATGTTAAATACCAGTATCATCCAGATATTATCCACAAAAAATTCAACACTTTGAAGTACAGAAGCATTCTTTTTCATAATAAAAATATTCTTATCATCAAGTTTATAAAATGAATAAAATTCTCTCTTTGTATGGAGAGGTGATACAAGTCCTGTTTTTCTGTCAGAAGACTGGATATTTTTTATCATTGAAAGAAGCATATTATTTTCCACAGTCTTTATATTATTTATTTTAATATCCTGATTATTTGTAATAAAGATTTCATTTCCCGGATTAATAAGATAATATTCCCCGTCAGCTTCATCGCCTTTCAGTATCTCTTCAAGCCTGCTGTAATCCAGTGCCAGTACAAGCACGCCTTTGACATTATTCCCGCTGTCTATATTCATATAATATAAGGCAACATTAGTATTCATATCCTTTACATACACAGGCATTATCCATCCTGAAGAAGACTGGCTGTTTTCAGCCTTAGTCCTGAATTCATATATGTCATTTTCTGACAGAGCTCCTGCTGTTCCTCTTCCTGCAGGTGAAATATAAAAAGAACCGGAAACTTCCCCGTTGTCAGTATTAAGCTGATAATATCCCCCTGCTATACCTGATGTAAGTATAAAGCTCTGTAATTCTTTATCAATATCAGACTTAATCTGCTCCCTGTCACGAAAATCTTCTCTGTTTTTCAGCCCTGCCGCAAAGTTATCAGCGAGTATTTCGGCTGTTCCCAGATTGCGTTCCAGTTCTGATCCCAGAATAGTACTGTTATATTTTAGTCTTTCCTGCATCTCCCTTATATATATTTCATTTCTGTCTCTGGTATTCAGATAAGTAATTGCCAGTTCCAGTATTATAATTACCAGTGCTATATAAAAAAAGAGTTTAAAAGTTACTTTTTTCAAAATTAATATCCTCCGTATTCTATATTATAATTCTCCTTGAGATATTCCAAAAGCTGCAAACCGTAAAAATCATGTTTCCCCCTGTAAAGAATATCTTTTACCTCTTTATCTGATATGATTTCGCTTATTCTTGCTTTTACCTTATTCAGATTCTCTTTTTTCATATTTAATAATATCAGTATCCTTGTTTCTTTTTCGCTGAAGCGTTTGAAAGTGACAAGTTCCAGATCGCCGAAATTTTTATTAAATAATGTATCCGAAATTTTTACTTCATCATCTTCCAGAATATAACAATCCACCAGATTATAGTAACACACACCGTCCAGCACTTTGAAATTCTCTGTTATCTCTTTCGGTATCACATTCTGCTTTTCTTTATAATAAAATTTTATATTGTACACACTTTCATATTCATCTATATTAAGAACTTTTATTTCCTCTGCTGCTTCATCACTATATTTCTTTATTATTTCCCCGAAATCTCCTGTGTCTTTATTTAATTTAAAGTCCAGTACAAAGTAATCATATTCTTCATTTGAAAGATCCTGCGGTGTATAATTATAAGGATTTCCATACTCTCGCAAAAAATCCAGAAATATATTCCTTGTGAGAAAAAATAACGGCCTGGTTTTATCCAGTTTTATTTTTATATAATAATATCTTTTGTTTTCACTTAGTTTATTTATTGCTTCCTCAAAAAAATCAATATGTTCATCCAGCTTCATATACTCTTTTATATGAATAGTTTCCAAAGATGAAGTATTTTTTTCCAAAGCCTGAAAAGCTCTCAGTATATCAGTCAGGCAGTTTAACAAATCATATTTATATTCATAAAAAAGGTATTTGTCATCTTCTATTATCTGAAAGAGTTTTCTTAATAATGCGGATAATGCCGAGACTTTTTTGTCTTTTACAAGAAAACTGCTGTTTTCTATTCTGTTGATCATTATCCTGTCTTCTTTGAAATCTGCTTCGTCTGCCTGATCTATCTTCACTATCTTTTTTATCAGTTCTTCTACACGAAGTCTGTTCTTCTGACAATAATCCTGAATTTTTCTATCCATAATTCTTCCTATCCTGAATTTTTATTTGCATCAAAATTTAATTTTCAAGAAAATCCCTGTTCTTGCTTACATTTTTCATATCCAGTACAAGTGCTATTTCGCCGTTTTTCAATATCGAAGCACCTAAAAACGCTTTATAATCCTTATTATCCACATTTATTTTCTGAGGCACCACTTCTTCAAGACCGCCTATGTAGTCTGCGAGAAATATATACTTTTCCCCGCTTACATTTAGTATAATCCCGTATCCGGACTTACCGTTATCTTCTTTTTTAAACTTTTCGGGAATTTGCAAAACCAGATATTCCTCATTTTCAAACATATAATATGTATAATCCGAAATATGGGAAAAATTTACCTTGTCTGTTTTTATTGTTTTTTCCACAAGACTGAAAGGTACTGCATAATTAATATTTCCGGACTTTATCAGAAGAGTTTCCGTAAGTATAAATTTCAGCGGTATTCTTGCTGTAAGGAGTGTATACTGTGTTTTTTTGCTCTCTATTTTCAGATGTCCTCCCAGTTCCTCCACTGTATTATAAAAATTCGATAAAGTCAGATCTCTTTCTTTGTTTTCTTCTTTTTTATTCGTAAGTGACATTTCAGGCTTAAATACCAGAGCCAGTATCTCTTCTTTTGTGTACTTTCTGTTAATATCCACCATTCCTGCTTCTTCTGCGCGCTGAAATATTTCCATATCATCAATTCCCTGACCGTCATCAAGCATTTCAATAACAATCTCACCGAATTCCTGTTTAAAAGTCAGCCCAAGCTGTCCTTTTTTATTTTTCTCATAGAGAAGCCGCTCATCCTGAGACTCTATTCCGTATATAACAGAATTGACAAAAACATTTATTATATGGTCTTTTATTTTATAAAAAATGTATCTGTCAAAATTAATTTTCATTCCTCTTACATTAAAGTCTATATCTTTATTTATTATTTTGGCATAATCACGTATTATTTTTTCTATTTTCCTTACTTCTTCCTTTAGATTTACCACTCTTGAATTAAGAATTACTTTATTTATATTTTCTCTGTATTTCCCCACTTTTTCTACAAGATCTTTATATTCGTCCTGTTTTTCATAGTCAATATATTTCTGAAAACCCTCGAGCTCTCTCTGAACCGATATTATTCCCGCACTCTGGGCGAGAATATTATTAAGTCTGGATATCTTTAATTCCACATAATCATTATCCTCTGCGCTGTCATCAAGGTAAGTAATATTATATTTCTGGACGAATTTGAATTTACCCAGTATGTTTTCCAGTTTCCGGGTATCATTCAAAAATATTCCGTAGCTTAATTTCATATTTATGTTTTCAGGTTCAAAATTATCAAATATACTGTCTTCGAGAAATACATATTTCTTGTATCCGGGCATAAAGTTTTCCTCTATTTCCCGTTCAAGAAGTTCATAATTGTCAATATCTTCCGAATCCCTGAAATATATATCAAGAATACTCTCTTTATTTTCCATATTTCACCACTTAATAGTTTATTATAAGTTTACCTCATTTAAGGCTTTTTTTCAAGAATTCATATTTATTATTTATTTTTCTTATTTAACTTTAGATTTTCCTTTATGTCATTTCTTCTGAAACACTTGATAATTCTCCATTCAAAACACTTTCTCATTTTTGCGGATATCTTAGAAAAAGTTCTAGTTAATTAATGAAATTACTTAAATAAAGTAATCTGTATTTAGGAATGTAAAAGGTTAAATTCATTGAAACAGGCTTACAAACATGTTATAATTATAGAAAACATTTAATTTTTGGAGGTTATAATGAGAAGTTTATCTGGAATACAACCAAGCGGTATTCTCCATATCGGTAATTATTTCGGTGCAATTAAGCAATTTATAGATTTACAGGACGAATACGAGGGTTTTTACTTTCTTGCTGATTTTCACGCACTTACTTCGCTCCCTGACAGTGAGAATCTGAAATACAATACAATGAGTGCGATTTTGGATTATCTGGCATGTGGTCTTGATCCTGAAAAGTCTACATTATTTTTACAGTCTGATGTCCCAGAGCATACAGAGCTTTCATGGATTCTGTCTAATGTCACGCCTCTGGGTCTCCTTGAAAGAGGACATTCTTATAAAGATAAAGTTGCCAAGGGAATAAAGCCGAATACAGGACTTTTCACTTACCCTGTACTTATGGCGGCAGATATTTTGATTTATGATTCTGACATTGTTCCTGTGGGAAAAGATCAGAAGCAGCATTTGGAAATGACGAGAGATATTGCCATAAAATTCAATGAACATTATAATAAAGAAGTATTCAAACTTCCGGAAGAAAAGATACTTGAGACTTTGGCTGTAGTTCCGGGAACTGACGGGGAAAAAATGAGTAAATCGTATAAAAATATAATTAATATGTTTCTTCCTGAAAAAGAATTGAAAAAACAGGTTATGAGTATTGTTACAGACTCTACTCCGCTTGAGGAGCCGAAGAATCCTGATAATAATATTACAAAGCTGTATTCTCTGTTTGCATCTAAAGAAGAGATTCAGGCAATGAAGGATAATTTTACCGGCGGGAATTACGGGTATGGTCATGGTAAGACTGAGCTTTATAATAAAATTCTTGAGTATTTTGCTCCGTACAGAGAGAAAAGGGAAGAACTGGAAAATAACATGGATTATGTGGAAAAGATTCTAAAAAAAGGTGCTGAAAAGGCGAGGGATATTGCTTCTAAAAAAGTTAGTGAGGTTAGGAAAACTGTGGGGTTGATGGGGAGGAATTACTAGAATTTCGTCTAACGTGAATAATTAATTACCAAGAATTACATTGTCGAAATTCTTGTACCTGTTCCTACGTGTACTTAGATTTTAAACTCTTACTAACATAAGGTGCTAGAATTTCCCCTAAACACTACAATAAATTACATAGAATCGCATTATCGAAATTCTTGTACCTGTTCCTACGTATACTTAGATTTAGCCTCTTGCTAACATAAGGTATTATAATTTCCCCTAAACACCACAATAAATAAAATAGAACCACATTCCCAAAAAGGATAATTATGAAAAATAAAAAATTCTGGATAGGTGTCGTTTCCAAAAATAACGTTATGAAGGGTGTCGAAGGCGGTTTTATCCAGCTTTGCCACGGAAAAAAAGCCCCTCTTGCCAAAATAAAAAAAGGCGACTGGCTTGTTTACTACTCCTCAAAAGAAGATATTGACGATAAAAAGCCTTACCAATATTTCACTGCTGTTGCAGAAATAACAGGAGATTTTGAATATCAGTATGATATGAGCTACGGCTTTGTTCCTTTTAGAAAAGATGCCAGATTCTATAAATGCAACGAGGTTGACATAAGGTCTCTTATTCCCGAATTATCATTTATAGAGGATAAAAAACACTGGGGTTACTATTTTAGATATAATTATCTGGAAATCAGCAGAGATGATTTTATTATTATATGGAAAGCCATGAATGTACAATATAAATAAAAAGGAGGTTCTCTCATGATTTCAGATTTAAAAATTGATAAAGACGAGGTTCTGCGATATCTGTATCATAAAAACGAACCTCTTGAAAAGAATCTTGACGACCTTGTCGACTCTCTGATAATAGAAACAACAGAGATAGCAAGACCAAGATTTATATATAATATTTTTTCAATAGAAAAAAATAACGGAATACTTCTGCAAAACACCAATCTTACCCTGACGGGAAAAGATATAGCAAGACACCTTGAAAAGTCCGAAAAATGTGCTGTTTTGTGTGCTACACTAGGCAGTGAAATAGAAATGAAAATAAATTACTATTCAAAAATAGAATTATTAAAGTCGGTTATACTTGATGCCTGTGCCAGTACCCTTATAGAGGCTTTATGCGATAACGCAGAAAATCTCATAAAAGAAGAAGCTGAAAAAAACGGCTTTTTTATTACCACCAGATATAGTCCGGGCTATGGCGACTTTGATATCTCTGTTCAAAAAGACCTTCTGAATCTTATAGAAGCTCCCAAAAGAATCGGAGTTACCGTAACTGATTCTTTTATCATGCTGCCAAGAAAATCTGTCAGTGCTGTTATAGGTTTTCAGTCTGAAAAAACAAAAAAAGAAACTGATAAATGCAGTACCTGTAATCTGAAGGAAAACTGCAGCTTTAGAAAGGGGAATACATACTGTGGGACTTAAAGAGAAATTAGGAAAAGAAATTTTATTTTTTGACGGGGCGATGGGTACCATGCTTCAAAAAAAAGGACTGAAACTTGGTAAAATGCCTGAAGACCTGAATATTGACAATCCTGAAATAATAGAGGAAATACACAGACTGTATGTAGAATCAGGCTCAGATATAATAACTACGAATACTTTCGGAGCTAACAGACTGAAACTTGAGCACAGCAGTTATTCACAGGAAGATATTATAAAAGCCGCAGTACATACTGCCAAAAAAGCAAATCCTGACGGATACGTAGCTCTTGATATAGGGCCTTTGGGACAGCTGCTGGAACCTCTTGGTGTCCTCCCTTTTGAAGAAGCTTATGATATTTTCAAAGAACAGGTTATTTTAGGTGAAAAATACGGTGCAGATGCTGTCATTATAGAAACTATGGTTGATATTTACGAGGCTAAGGCCGCAATACTTGCTGCAAAGGAAAATTCATCACTTCCTGTAATATGTACTGTTACATTTCAGGAAGATATAAGAATGCTTACCGGTACGAGCATATTAGGTGCAGTCACTATTCTTGAATCTCTCGGTGTTGATGCTCTCGGAGTGAATTGTTCACTGGGACCTAAAGAGCTTATACCTATTGTAGACGAGATTTTGCAATATTCCAAAACTCCGGTTATAGTTCAGCCTAATGCAGGACTTCCAAAAATGATAGACGGAAATACTGTTTTTGATCTTTCTGCTGATGAATATTCTTCTATTATGGATGACTTTGCAAGGAAAGGTATCAGCATTATCGGCGGATGCTGCGGAACTGACGAGCATTTTATAAAATCAATTCATGATAAGCTCCTTAATTTTAGTTCGGTTTCCAGAGATATAAGACCAAGAAGCATTATTGCCACTGCCACTAAATGTATCGACCTTGATGAGGGTGTTAAAGTTATAGGTGAAAGAATTAATCCTACAGGGAAGAAAAAGTTGAAAGAAGCATTAATAAACAACAATATGGAATATATACTAAGAGAAGCTGTTACCCAAAAGGAAAAAGGGGCTGATATCCTTGATGTAAATGTGGGACTGCCTGAGATTGACGAAGCCGCGGTCATTATCAATGTCGTAAAAGAAATTCAATCAATTGTAGACCTTCCCCTTCAGATAGACAGTTCTGATACGGAAGCTGTCGAAGCTGCACTTCGGGTTTATAACGGCAAGGCTGTGATAAACTCCGTTAACGGTAAAGCCGAAATTATGGACAGTATTTTTAAAATAGCCAAGAAATACGGAGCATGTGTAGTTGGACTTACTTTAGATGAAAACGGAATTCCGTCCTCTGCCGAAGAACGTTTCAAAATTGCTGAAAAAATAGTAAATACTGCTGAAAAATACGGTATCCCAAAAGAAAATCTGCTTATTGACTGCCTTGTCCTTACAGCAAGTGCACAACAGAAAGAAGTAGCAGAAACATTAAAGGCTATCACTATGGTACGTGAAAAGCTCGGTGTAAAAACAGTCTTAGGAGTCAGCAATGTTTCATTCGGGCTTCCGAACAGAGCCTTGCTTAACAGAACTTTTCTTACTATGGCACTGCATTCGGGTCTGACTACACCTATACTAAACCCTCAAAGTGAAGAGATGATGCATATAATAAAAGCATTTAACGTTCTCACAAATCAGGATAAAGACAGTACCGAATATATTGATTTTTTCAATAATGTAAAAACAGAAAAAGAAAATATCAAAAGTACCGATTTAGAGCTTCCTGATATTATAAGATTAGGATTAAAAGAAGAGGGAAAGACAAAAATATATTCACTGCTGAAAGAACACCAGCCTATGTATATTATAGATAACTACCTTATACCTGTACTGGACACTATTGGTATAAAGTTTGAAAAGGGTGAGATTTTTCTTCCCCAGTTAATTCAGACTGCCGAAACTGTAAAATACTTTTTTGAAATACTAAAAGAAGAAATGATAAAAGAGAAGAAAGTTTTTGTAAATAAAGGTGATATTATACTTGCTACAGTAAAAGGCGATATTCATGATATTGGAAAAAATATCGTAAAAATTGTTTTGGAAAATTACGGTTATAATATTATTGATCTGGGGAAAGATGTTCCTGTGGAAAAAGTCGTTAATACTGCCAAGGAAAAAAATGTACATCTTATAGGACTTAGCGCTCTTATGACCACTACTGTAAAGAGTATGGAGGAAACTATAAAGGCTCTGCGTGATAGTAATACAGAATGTAAGATATTTGTGGGAGGTGCTGTTCTCACTCAGGAATATGCCGATATGATTGGTGCTGATTTCTATGCCGAAGATGCACAGGAATCTGTGAGAATTGCAGATAAGTTTTTTAATGAGAGCAAATAAAAAATAGGTTTTCAGCCTATTTTTTATTGCATATTATTTTTTTAGATAACTTAAAAGCTATTATAATTATAAATAATTTTTAAATTTTCTACACTGTTTTTTTCTCGAAAGCATTATATTTTACTAAGCTAACAAAGCTCTAACAGCTTCTGATACATAACACAGTAATTTTTTATAATCTTCCAGACTGTCCATTACATAAATACCACATGTATCAGACTCGCTGTCTGTATTGACTTTATCCAGAAAATCAGGATAATTTTTTTCAATATATTCGCATAAATAATCTTCCCATCCATAGCCGTTAACTTCGAATCCCTTGGCTTCCAAAGCTTCACTTAACTCCTCCATATCCTCTGACTCATCGTCAAACGGATATAAATCGAAGGCATAACATATTCCTCTTGTTATCTCTTCTATTGTTAAATTAAACGAGATGTATTCATCATTTTCCCACAGATCTGCTTTTACCTGCTCCATATAATCACTGCTAATTTCAGTATTTTCCAAATGTAACTCTAAATAACTGTTTTTCATTTAATCACCTGCTCTAATTAAAAAAATATATAACTTTATAATCTAATAAAATAATTTTTTCTGTTATGAAACACTCTTATATTTCAATATCTTTATATTCATCATCATTATACTGATTATAAAGAGTGATATCATTATAAAAATTCATATATAAAAGATTCGCAAAAGGAAAAGCAAAAAAAGTAAAAAGTCCTGCTCCCACAAGTGGAATAATTACTAAAACCGCCATTAAAGCAATACTTATAAACCATAACATAAAAAATTTCTCCTTATGCCCTGACATTAACATTTGGCTTTCTTTAATAGATTCATTTATTCCATAATCAGGGTTCTCTATCATTAAGAACAGAGCCTGCGAATATGAAAAATATTTTATAATCCCCGGTATTATGAATAAACATGACCATAAAGACAATAAAATAAACTTCCATATATATAGACCCAAAAATTTCCACGGCTTTTTCTTAAATGCAAAAAATATATCACTTGTTTTTATTTTTCTTCCTCTGGTACTTTCAAGGGCGCATTTAAAAGCTCCCACATTAAACATATATGCCACAAGAATATTTAATGCATATATACTCAAGAAAGCTACACTAGCTATAAAATAAGGATTTAATTCCTGTATATTCATGTTATAAATTTTTTCCGGTTCCAGTAGGCTTAGTTCATTCAGCTTTTTCATATATGGAAGCGCAAGAAAGGTAAAAGCTAATGACACAGCTCCGCATACTCCTGCTATTAATATCCAATTAAAAAATGAATTCATGTATTCTCTTAGCGACTTATTTATGTTTTCAAATATTGTCATTCCTAACTCCTTTTTTCTACTTGTTTTATACCTCCAAAAGAAAAATACCTTACTTTTATCCTGAGCAAACAGTAAAAAGTCTTATATCCTGTGAATTTTCTATTTCAGATAATAAAAAATACCCGGACAGGTATTATTTATTTTTTGAAATTTCTGAAAGCAGTATTCCGTTAGCTACTGACACATTTAATGAGTTAATTTTGCCATGCATAGGAATATTCAGTATTTTATCACAATGTTCCTTTACTTTTTTTCTCATACCTTTTCCTTCACTGCCTAAAACAAGACATAATTTTTCAGGAAATTTTTCATTATAATATTCAGTTTCTCCGTCTGCTTCTGCACCATAGATAAAGTATCCGTATTTCTTCAGTCTGTCCATTGAATCTGAAATATTGGTAACCTTAATAATATCCACATGTTCTATAGCTCCTGTGGATGATTTCACCACAGTTTCTGTTACAGTTACACTGTTTCTGTCCTGAATTATTATCCCGTCTACACCAAAGCATTCTGCTGATCTTATTATTGCACCAAAATTCCTTGGATCCTGAATCTGATCCAATATCAAAACAACTGAATTTTTCTTAGCCAGAACCTTTTCTAAAAACTCATTTAATTCAAGATAATAATCATACTCGGAAACTAAAGCTGTAATCCCCTGTGAGTTTTCCTGACGCTTATCTGTATAAAAGATTTTTATATTTTTCTTGCTGGCTTTGCTTAGAATATCTCTTATTCTGTCTTTATTTGTACCTTTGTAAATTTCTATTTTCTCAATGTTTTTATCGCTGTCAAGTGCTTCTCTCACAGCATTTAGTCCAATGATTTTTTCCATTTTTCTCCCGGTTTTCCAAATATATTATTTTTTATGCGTCTAATTTTATTCTTTCGATTTTTGCTCCGACTTTATTAAGTTTTTCCTCTAATTTGTCATATCCTCTGTCTATATGATAAACTCTGTTAACCACAGTAGTCCCTTCAGCAGCAAGTCCCGCCAGTACCAGTGCAGCTCCTGCTCTCAGGTCAGATGCCATTACTTCCGCACCGCTTAGATGAAGTCCTCCGCTTACCACAGCAACACCATGTCTTATGCTTATATCAGTTCCCATTCTGTTAAACTCAGGAACATGCATAAATCTGTTTTCAAAAACTGTTTCTTCAAGCTCGCTTGTACCGTTAACAAGAGACAGCAAAAGCATCATCTGAGGCTGCATATCTGTAGGGAATCCCGGATGAGGTATTGTTCTTATTCTTGCAGGTTTCAGAGTGTCAAGTTTTCCGTTTATTTTAAGTACATTTCCGTCTTCATATTCAAACTTAACTCCCATATCTTCCAATTCAGATTTAAAAACCCCAAGATCATCAAGTCTTGCATCTTTTACCTTTAGTTCACCTTCTGTAATTATAGAAGCGATAATATAAGTCCCCGCTTCAATTCTGTCAGGCATCACGCTGTATTCACATGCATGTAGTTCTTCCACACCTTCTATTTCTATAGAACTAGTTCCTAAACCAGTTATTTTAGCTCCCATTTTTATTAAAAAGTTCCCTAAATCCACTATTTCCGGTTCTCTTGCTGCATTTCCGATTATTGTTTTTCCCGGAACCTTTACTGCTGCCATCATTAGGTTTTCCGTAGCTCCTACACTTGGAAATTTCAGATTTACTTCTGCACCTTTCAGATTATCCGACTTTGCATGAATATATCCGTGTACCTGTGTTATTTCTGCTCCCAGAGCTTCAAAACCTTTTATATGAAGGTCTACAGGTCTTGATCCTATTGCACATCCTCCCGGAAGTGATACCACTGACTCATTAAGATTGCTGATCATTGGTCCCATAACTAAAAAAGAGGCTCTCATCTTTTTTACTATTTCATAACTTGCTTCATTTCTCTTAATACCGTTATTTATTATTTTATAATCATTGTCATTGATCTGTTCTACCTTCATTCCCAAATCTTCAAGAAGTTTTATCAAAACTCTTATATCTCTCAAATTCGGTACATTTCTGATTATGTACTCTCCTTTTTCCACAAGAGTTCCTATTAATATCGGCAATGCTGCATTCTTCGCCCCGCTTACCGGTATCACTCCGTTTAATGCTCTTTTTCCTGTTATTTTGAATCCATCAACCACGTTTTTTTCCTCCTAATTTTTCATCTATTGGACATTTCACTCCCAAAACCCGGTCTATTAATGTAATATCCCTGTATTTGTTTTCAAATTCCGGAAGCTCGTCATGTATAATTTTTTTGTGAAATTCACAGATTTTTTCCCCCATTGATTCATAGTAAATATCAACCAGTCCCTTTTCCCTGAATCTCTCAGGTACACTTTTTATTATGGGATCTTCCACTGGATTTTCCAGTGCATCATCAGCTGATACCACAAGACCTATGTCTCCTGAATACGATAATCCGTCCACAAGCTGATAATTTATACCTATCTTTTCAGCTTCCGCGACATAGTCTTTTATTTTCGAGAACTCTATATCCCTGGCAATCTTGAGGTTTTTTGCTTCCTTAGTTTTAAGTGCCTGAATTATTTCCTTGTACACTCCCTTCTCCTCTACTTCTTCTTTTGTTAAAGCAGCAATTACCCTCTCTTTATATTCGCCCAAAAATATATTCTTTTCGAGCTGTTTATTGAATACCCGGTCTTTTTCCTGTTCTATTTTTTTCATTATATCATCATTATTCATATCATCCATACCTTTGATTCTATCATAATTCCTATAAATTTAAAATAAAAAAATCTACTTTTTTTTAAAAAAAGTAGAAAAAAATTTAAAACTATATATATCTTAAAAAATAAATTACATGAATCATATTTTTTTAAGAAGACCTTACATTTCTTAATTTATCCAGCAGTACAGAAAAAACATCTTCATCTATGTAGTTTTCGTCTGTCTCTGGGTCTATTCCTACTTCCAGTTCCTTTTTATCATTGTTCTCATTTACCTCAAGCCATTTCAGATCTTTATTTTCCGAAGCTTTATCCCTTGGTGCCAATGCTCTTGAAGAATGAGCTATTTCTATATACTCACCATCTGCATTTTCATATCCAATACTTACGTCATAATCCTGAGCCGCTTCTATATTGTGTATATAATGGCTTCCCAATCTTTCGCTGCGGATTATTCTCTGATCTTCCACACCGTTTTTATATACTTTTATTACTACATTGCTGAGTATATTTTTTTCATGTTTCAGCTTATTGTATGTATCATCTCTTATTTCCCAGTATGCAAATAAAGTATTGTTATTTTTTGGCATCAAAACTACTTCATCCACAAAGTAAGCACTTGGAAGAGGAGCTTTATCAAAGAAAACATCTCCTTTGTTTGACGCTTCCGAAACTCTTTCATTTCCTATCAGATACTTGGAATTCTGTACCTTTCTTTCTTTTATTCTTCTGTTTACAAAGTCTTCATCCAGTGATGTAGGATAAAATTCCAGCTTTGATCTCAAATCATAAAGACCTCTTGTTTTTTCTCTTAATTTTTTTGTACCTCTTCTGAATATAAAATTTCTATGGAATTTTTTTCTATTCTTTCTTTTTGCAGGCATTTCTACTTCCTGATTTAGAAATACGATTCTTATGTTATTTCTTTCGCTTGGTACTACTTCCGCTCTTTCTACTTCAGGTTGTTTTACCGAAACAATTTCACTGGCTTTTTCTGATGGTGTTACACTTATCTCCTCAACTGATTTTTCCGATGCAGCAACAATTTTTTCACTTTCCATTCCGTTTTCACTATTTGATTTCGCCTCTTTTTCAGTCTCAGGAGCTGTATTGATATCATTTTTACCAACCATTTTTTCATCAATCTCCCTTGCTATTTCTTTAGCTACTTCAAGATCTTTCTGAGTATCACGCGAATGTTCCACTTTTGGTGCTTTTTCTTCTTTTACTTCATATGCATCTTCTATTTCATGTTCCTCTAAAGGTATTTCTACCACTTCTACACTTCCGTCAGCTGCTATTCTTATCTCATTTTTCTTAGGTCTGTTTCTCTCCCTTTCGATCTCTTCCATTTCATGCGCAGCCTTTACAGGATCTTTTTTGGCATAACCTCTTACTTCAAGGCTGTTTATCAACTCGTCCCTTAAGAACTTTAAGCTTAACAGTACTCTCTCCCTTTTTGCGATCATAAGTAATTCTTCATTACTCATATCTTCCAGATATTTCATGTATGTAACCTCCTAAACCTAGAGATTTTTATAAAAACATATCTTTAGAAGCAACAGCATCTAATAAAATATAATTATAATCTCTTCCTTTCTTCTTTAATTCATAATATGCAGCCACTCCTATCATGGCAGCGTTGTCAGTACAATAATTCAGCCCTGGAAAAAAAACATCTATGTTGTTTTCTTTACACATTTCTGTCATTTTTTTTCTTAAAGCTTTATTTGCAGATACACCTCCGACAACTGTCAATGTTCTTATCCCCTCTTTTTTACATAGATTTACTGCTTTTTCGCTTAAAATATCAACGACTGTATCCTGAAAAGATCTTGCTACGTTCTCTTTGTTAATAACATTGCCTTTCATTTTCTCATTGTTAATGTAATTGGTTACAAATGTTTTTACTCCGCTGAAACTAAACTCATTCTCATTTACATTCGGCTTTTTTATCTTTAAATCATGTGTTCCTTTTTCCGATAAAATTTCAATCTTAGGTCCTCCCGGATAACCCAGCCCCAAAAGTCTTGCTACTTTGTCGTATACTTCCCCGGCTGCATCATCCAGTGTTTCTCCCATAAGTGTAAATTCATAATCTTCATTAATTTTCAGAAGAAGAGTATGTCCACCTGAAACAACCAGTGAAATTGCCGGCAGCTTTATATCGTATTCTATAAAGCTGGAATATACATGACCTTTAAGGTGATGTACCGGTATTAACGGAATCCCTGTGGAATAACTAAGAGCCTTGGCAAAAGAAACTCCCACCAGTAATGCTCCTATTAGTCCCGGAGTATAAGTAACCCCGATGTAATCTATATCGTTTATGGATAATTTTGCTTCATCCAGTGCTTGTTCAAAAACAGGCAGAATGTTTTCTATATGATGTCTTGACGCTATTTCAGGTACTACTCCGCCATATTTTTCATGTATTTCAATCTGGCTGGAAATTATATTGCTCAATACCTTTTTCCCGTCTTCTATTATTGCAACCGAAGTTTCATCACATGATGTCTCAATTGCCAGTATTTTCATTTATCTTCTCCTTAATCACTTCAAATACCTGTTCAGGCAGTAATAATTTCATGCAGTTAAAATGTTTTTTCGGGCACTCGTCATCTCCATGAAGAGAACACGGTGAACAATTCTGGTTAGAACTTAGCAGAATTTCATTCTCCCCGAATATAAACATTCCTGAATCAGTGGAACCAAAAATAACAAAAGTCTTAGTATCCACACCCACAGAAATATGAAAAGGTCCTGAATCATTTGTTACGGAAAATACGGCATGTTTTAATAAAACACCGCTCTCTTTAAAAGTCAGTTTTCCGCATAAATCAATGATGTTCTCGCTTTCCTTTACTACTCCGAAATCTTCTTTTCCTCCTATGACATAAATTTTCATATTCAGTTTTTTCTCTAAAAGAGCGGCCAGTTCACTAAAATATACCCATTTTTTGGTATTTTTGGATGCTCCCGGAGCTAAAATCAGATATTCTTCATTTAGATTATACTTCTTATTTAAATTATCTTCAATAGATAAATTGAAAAAAAATTCAGTTTTTTCATTTTCATAAATGATATTTAATTTTTTTAATGGTCTGAAATACTGTTTCACTATTGGCAGATCTGCTTTGTAACGTATTAATCTTAACTTTACCAATATAGTCTTCCACCATTTTCTTTTTTGATATTTAATGTAATTTGTCTTTAATTTTTTTCCAATATACCCTGATAATAATTTTGAATGTAAATCTATCACATAATCATATTTTTTTTCTTTTAATTCTGATATTAATTTATTTATATAATCAAAATCTTTACTTTTCTTTTTGGAAAAAATATGGATATTATTTAAATTTGGATTATCAGTTACAGCTTCTGAGAAACTGTCATACACCAAAAAGTCTATCTCGGAATCCGGATAAACTTCCTTTATTTTTTTTAAAACCGGCGATGTAAGTAAAACATCACCAAAAGAGCTAAATCTAATTACTAAAATTTTCATACTATTCCTCTGGATTCTTAGTGTTTTGTGTAACATAATTATAATAAACTCGTGAACAACAATCTCAAAACTCTTATACCTTAACTATTTTTTCGCTCACAAAATGAGAATAGAACAAGGTGTTAGGGTTTTGTGTAACATGATTATAATAAACTAATAAATATCAAGCCAAAACTCCTGAGCTTATTATTATTTCCGTAATCAGGATTTCAGATTATTTACTACAATGTCAAAAACCTTTTCAGGCAGAATTTCTTTCATGCACTTAAAATGCCCCAAAGGACACTTATCATGCCCGTGCATCCCGCATGGACGGCATTCCAGCCCTTCTATTTCAATTACTGTATTCTTTTTATTAGAAGGAGTAAAGCCGAATTCTTTTACTGTAGGTCCAAAAATCGCTGCTATAAAAGGTTTTTCAAAAGCTGACCCTATGTGTATAGGTGAACTGTCATTAGTCACTAAAACATCAGTTCTTTTAAGAATTTCTGCGAGATCTAAAAGTGATGTCTCACCTCTCAGATCTACCGCCATATTTTCATTTTTCAGCTCTATTTCTTTATCTTCTTTTCCTCCGACCAAGACTGTTTTAACATTATCAAGTCTGCTTAATCTCTCCAGAAGATCATCGAAATATTCTCTGGGCCACATTTTAGTATACCATTTACTTCCCGGAGCCACAGCTATTATTTTTTGCTCTTTTATACCGTATTTTTGCCATATTTTATCTATATTACCGACATTAACATCAGAAGGATATATCTCCACTTTGTATTTTCCGTGTTCACCATCCACAAATTCCAGCAACCTGTCTATTTCATGAAGGTCTTTTCTGTATTTCACCTTTTTTGTATATAAAAAACTGCCTGAAGCTATATCAAAACCGATTCTTTCCTTAGCGCCGGAAAAATAACCCAAAAAGCTGCTTCTCAAATATCTGTGCAGTATAAATACTTTATTAAGTTTATATTTTCTAAGGAGCTTTACAGTTTTAAAAAAACCTTTCAGTCCTTTATCTTTACCTTTTTTATCAAAAACAACGACTTCCTTTATCAGTGGGTTATTCTGCAAAAGTGCTGCTCCTGCAGGCGTTGTTAAATAATACAGGTTTGCATCTGGATATGTATCGCTCAATGCTCTCACAAACGGGGTTGATAATGCTATATCCCCGATAAATGCCGTGTGAATGACTAATATATTCATTATTACCTCTTTAAATAATATATTTTAATTCTTTTTTAGCTTTAAAAGTTTTGGTTCAAGCCGTTTTATTACTTCTTCCGGTGTAATCACATTGTATCTCTCTTTTTCAGCCATACTGTAAACACTGTCTCCGAGAATATCGCTGGATTCTATACCGTCATAATCTGTATTTCCATTATTTACAAGCCAGTCTTTCTTGGATGCATCAGGGGAAAATACCGCAAAGCCCGGAAGCTCCACTGCCTGTGCTATGTGCCTTGCCCCGCCTTCGTTCCCGAAATAATAGTCTGAATTAACCATTAACTTTGCAAGATCTCTTACATCTTTAGTTTCTATACTGTAAAATACCCTGTTATTCTGTAATTCTTCTGCCATATTTACAGTATATTCTTTTTCATTTGGTGTGTAAAAAAGCAGAAGCTGATAATCATAATTATCCAAAATATATTGCAGAACTTCCATCATATAATCTCTGCGCCATCTTTTTCCATCACTAACAGCATTTACCGCACACATGACTACAGGTTTTGAAAAGTCCATTCCTGCATTCTCCATGTTTTTTCTCATTTCCTGCTTTTCTTCATCTGTAATGCATATTTTAAAGTCAAAAGTCTTTTCGTAATTTTCCAGAGATGAACTCTTAATAAGAGGATCCAAGAATTTTGTAAGATTTTTAGTAACACTTTCAGCATTATCTCTTACTATTTTATTATTATAGAAAAATCCTCTTTTCACTTTTATCCATAAAATTTTATGTTTGGATACTTTATACCATCCTGCACGATAAGCCGCCTTTTTCCCGAATAAGGAAAAAAGTTCGCTTCTTGGTGTAGATTCTACATCTAGTATAATATCATATTTTTTTTTCATTACATCCCATGTTTTTTTTATATACTTCCAAAAGTTTTTTCTCTCATCATTGTAATAAGGTATGACATTGTCTATACCCGGATTATTTAAAAACAGAGGGAAACTATTACTTTTTACTGCCATATCAACAATTATTCCCGGAAACATCTGTTTCAGATTTTCACACAAAACCTCCGTTAATACTGCATCTCCAATTCCGGAAAAACTTATAATCAACGCTTTTTTTGACTCCATATTTCATCCTTTATTATTTATTTATCAACTTTTTCTATTACTGCTATAAAATCTCTGACATCTTTCATTCTGATTTTTGAAAAAATTCTGCTCTTCAAAAAATAAATCCATTTATATTTCACTAAAAATTTTCTAAGATCCTCATATGCTTCTATTGAAGTTTTTTCTTTATATGCTTTACATATTTTTTTTATATCAGGATCAAAGTTAGCTTTTTGTAATGAAAGAATGAAAACAAGAAGATCTCTTATTTTAAAGTCATCTATATATTTTTCAGGAATTTTCTCCTCAAAATCGATTAATGAAATTTTTTCATTCTTTATTGTAAAATTTCTGATCTGTGATCCGCCGTGTGCATAATTTTTATAATGAAGCCGGCTTAATTCCTCAAGAGCTTTTTCTATATAATAATCTTTTTTGATAATATTGGCTTTCATATGCTCTTTCAGACTTTCACCTGTATCTGACATCACAAAAAAATCTTCACAGCTGTATAAAATATCAGGAACGTTTATCCCGTTATTATTCAATTCAATTATTTTTCCAGCTTCAAACAAAACTTCATTTTCATTTTTAGATAAAACTGTGGGAATTAACATAGGATTTTTTGTAATTTTGTAAATAAGCTCCTGAAATACATGTCCCAAATGCTTCTTATTTTTTTCCCTTTTTTTCACATATACATTTTCTCCGTCTATCTGATACTTGAAAACTCTGGGATTTTCTTCTAAAATTTCTGTTGGAATTTTATATTTCTCATCAAACATAACTAACTTTTCCCTACACCAAAATATTTAAATAAATTTTCGACTTCAGAACTTTTTGAGTAAATATTTCTTAAATCGAATAAATAGTTGTCTTTCATTGCTTCTTTCACTCTTTTGAGGTTCATCCCCCTAAACTGGTTCCATTCTGTTACTATCACTGCTGCATCTGTATCCTGAACAGCTTCATATTCATTCGAACAATATTTTATATGTTCCTCGATATCTTTCAATCTCCACTCAGCTTCTTTCATCCCCTGTGGACAATAAGTTTTTATTTTAGCCCCGTTTTTAACAAGACCCCTTATTATATCGAGAGCCGGTGCTTCTCTCATATCGTCAGTTTCCGGTTTAAATGATAGCCCTAATATGGCTATGACTTTCCCAGTGAGGTCATTTCCCATATTTTTTACAATTTTTTCCACCATTTTTTCTTTCTGCTTTTCGTTTGCCTTTATTGCAGCTTCTATAACAAGAAGATTCTCGTCATTCTTTCTTCCAATATCAGCTATAGCCTTTGTATCCTTTGGAAAACATGATCCGCCATATCCAGGCCCTGCATGTAAAAATTTCGGTGAAATTCTTCCGTCCTGTCCCATTGCACTGGCTATTTTCTGTACATCAGCCCCTACTTTTTCTGCTAACAGTGCCATTTCGTTTATAAATGAAATTTTCACTGCCAAAAAAGCATTTGAAGCGTATTTTATCATTTCCGCAGTTTCAATATTTGTAAAAACAAAAGGTGTTTCATTTATATATAAAACATTATATACTTTTTTCATTATTTCTGCTGCTTTTTCACTTTCAGTTCCTATTACTACTCTGTCAGGTCTGAGGCAGTCATTTACCGCTTTTCCTTCTCTCAAAAATTCAGGATTTGAAACTATATCAAATTTTAAATCAGAATTTCTCTCATCAAGTTTTTTCTGAATGGTATTTCTTACCAGTTTCCCGGTTCCCACCGGAACAGTTGACTTATCTACTATTACTTTATATTCTTCCATATGCTTTCCTATTGATTCCGCTACTTCCAAAACATATTTCAGATCAGCACTTCCGTCATCTGCGGGAGGAGTTCCCACTGCTATAAACAGTACTTCTGAATTCTTAACAGCATACTCGATATCTGTAGTAAATTCTATTCTCTTTTCTTCTATATTCTTTATTAACAAATCTTCCAGTCCCGGCTCATATATCGGCACTTCGCCATTTTTCAGCTTTTCAATTTTTTCTTTATTCGTGTCCACACATATTATGTTCAGCCCGAATTGTGCCAGTATCACTCCCTGAACAAGTCCTACATATCCTGTACCTATTACACCTATTCTCATTTTATGCCTCCAAAATACTATTTTTATACCATTCTACAAATTTTCTTATTCCATCTTCAAATTTTGTATCAGGATCATATCCTAACATTCTCTTTGCCTTGCTGATATCTGCAAAAGTTCTGTTCACATCACCGGGCTGCATTGGCAGTTTATTTAGCAGAGCCTCTTTCCCGATAACTTTTTCAATAGTTGCTACCATTTCTTTCAGGCTTATAGTCTGAGATTCTCCTAAATTAAATATCTCATATACACCTGTGTTATTTTCTGCGTAATCTGCCGATCTCAAAACTCCGTCTATTATATCATCAATATATGTATAATCTCTCTGTGTATCTCCATCCCCAAAGAATGGTATTTCCTTATCTTCATAAATAAGTTTTGTAAATTTATGAATTGCAAGGTCAGGTCTCTGTCCCGGACCGTATACTGTGAAAAATCTTAACATTATTGTATCAATATTGTATAAATGATGATAAGAATGTGCAATAACTTCGCATGATTTTTTAGTTGCCGCATATGGTGAAATTGCTTTATCCACATTATCAGTTTCGCTGAAAGGCACTTTTTCGTTATTCCCGTATACTGATGATGAAGATGCACATATGAATTTCTTTATATTGTATTTCTTCATTAATTCGAGAATATTCATTGTTCCTTTTACGTTTACTTTTTCATATAGCATCGGGTTTTCAATAGAAGGTCTTACTCCTGCCATTGCAGCAAGATGTATTACAGTATCTATTTTATTTTTCTGAAAAACTTCTTCCAGAATACTCATATTTGTAATATCAACTATCTCCAGAGTGTAATTTTCAGAATCAACTGTTTTTTTCAGGTCATGAAGTTCCTCTACCCTTATTTCGTCAACATTGTCAGGTGCTTTCTTCCCTGTAGAATTCAAGACATTTTTTACTTTTATACTGTAATGATAATACTCATTAAAATTATCTACATTTATAACTCTGTTTCCCTGTTCTAATAATCTTTTTACAAGGTGTGATCCTATAAATCCGGCTCCTCCGGTTACTAAATATGTTTTCATACTGCTACCATCCTTTATGAAATATTACCAATAAATTTTTACATTCTTCTTCTTATTGATTAATTAACTTTCTAAATGTATCTTCGTAGTTTTCTATAACACGTTTAATAGAAAAATCAATCTGAGCAGTTTTCTTTCCTTCTGCTGTCAGCTTTTCCCGCAGTTCTCTGTTTTCTATAATATTTTTTATATTTTCCGCAATTTTATCTGTATCGCCGTCATTAAAAAATAATCCGTTTATTCCGTCTTTTATGAGGCTTATATTTCCAGCCGCCTTTGTGGCTGTTACAGGAACTCCCAGATACATAGCTTCCAGCAGGGACTGCGACAGACCTTCCATGTTTGATGCAAGAACATCTACATCCAGTATCTGATAATGGTTCAGTGTCTCTTCGCCTGGAATCATTCCTAATGATATTATTCTGTCCTTAAGATTCAGACTGTTTATCAGCTCTTCATATTCCTGAAATTCATGATCATGTATCCCTATCAGGAGTAATTTGTAATTTTCAGGTAACTTGCCAAGGGCTTTTATTATTTGATCCTGTTCTTTTTTTCGTGAAATACTTCCTATTATTATATCATCTGCTTTATATGAATACTTCTCTTTCAAGATTTTTCCTTTTTCAAGGTCAATTACGCTGTATTTATAATCAGGAGTTCCGTTATAAATCACCTTTACTTTATTTTCTTTTATTCCGCTTTTTACCAGTTCATCCTTTACTTCGTCACTGACTGCCACTATCAAATCAGTAAAATTATTATAAAACCAGTTTTGTATGAATATTCCGGAACTTTTCGGTGTCTGCCTTCTGGTATGAACTACCTTTACAGGAAGTCTGTAAAAAAACTTTGCCAGATTGGCGTTATACCTGTCTTTGCTTGACTGCGGATTTATTATATCTATTTTGTACTCTTCCACTATTTTTTTTATATGTTTCATATTTGCAAAATCCAGCTTGCTTTTAAATGTCATTTCTATAAGATTTACTTTGGTATCACTGAGCATAGAATATAACAGCGATTCTCTCCGGCAGCCTACATATACATTATGCCCGATAGATGCAAGGCCTTTCGCCAGATAAGAGATAGAATTCGTAGACCCTGCTATATCTCCCTGATATGTTAGAAATAATATATTCATATTTATCCTTCCAAAATTGAATTTTCTAATTTTTTCATTATTTTCAAAATATCATAATCCTCAGATAATTCCTTTGACTTTTTGCCCATTTTACCGATTAATTCCGGATTTTCCAAAAATTTCTCCATCTTACGGGCTAATTCATCAATATTATGATATTCGACAAGATATCCGTTTTCATTGTCTTCCACCAGTTCCGGCATACTGCTTACATCAAAACACACTACAGGCTTCCCAAAATACATAGCTTCCACAATTGCATTAGCACTTCCTTCAAAATATGACGGAAACACAAAGATATCCATACTGTTCATAAATTCCTCTATTTTATCTATAAATCCTAATAAAATAACTTCATCATTCAGGTTATACTCATTTATTTTTTCTTTTAAATAATCTTCTAATTTTCCTTTTCCTGCTATTAGAATCCTGAAAGAATGTCCTTTTTCTTTTAATATTTTTGCTGCTTCCAAAAGATGTATCTGTCCTTTTTGTTCCACTAGACGACCGGAATTTCCAAAAATCACAAGACTTTCATCATTATTATACAATTTTTTTCCGTTATTTTTATAGTCATTTTTGTCTATTCCGTTATAGAGCAATAATACTTTGTCTTTAGAAATTATTTTATCATTATTTATAAATATTGACCTTTCTATTTCCTTAGAATTAACAATTAATTTTGTAAGCATCTCAGAAAATATAAGCCTGTTTAATAATGTATTTTTTATAGGATGCGGCATACCTCTTCTGTAAACTACATTTTTTATGCCTGCCATTTTACATGGGATAAAGCATAATTTCAAGTCTATTGAAGAATTCATAAAAATAGTATCTATATTATTTTTCTTTAAAAACTTATATATTTGAAAAATTTTTACAATATTCAGAAAACTGTACTTTCCTATATTAAATCCTCTGATATTCATGTTTTCCCTGTGTGCCTTCAAAAGAAGCTCGCTGTTATTTCTGCCGGCTAAAATAACATTATATCCCTGTCCGGAAAATAATTTTGCCATTTTAAAATGCCATTTTTCTCCGCCGCCCCATTTTTTTTCTGAATTAAAAAAACACACATTAATCATTTAGATTTTTCTCCTTTAGTTTAGCATATTTAGTAAATACATAGAATGAACTTAATTTCGCCAGCAAATATCCTTCATATCCATCCAAAAAACCCATTTTCATTATATACATCTTAAAAAACTTAAATAACGAATCCAGATAAAACAATATAAAAGGTTTTTTCTTATTTTGTTTCTTATAGTGATTAGCTGATTCCGAAGTATATCTGTTAAATTTATTAAAATAATCTTCCAGATCTTCATAAGTATGATGATATATTTCTTCTTTTAATATTCCAATCTCTTCATTTGTTATAAATTTTTCATGTACTTCCCTGTCATTATATTTCCCTGCCCCGTTCTGAAAAAGCCTTACTCTGTAATGATTACTCCATCCGCCGTGTTTTATTCTCTTACCGAAACACACTGCGGTAAAATTCGGCTTATATACTTTTTTGCTGTTTTCATCTGATATTATTTCTTTTATCTTATTTCTCAAATCTTTTGAAATTTCTTCATCAGCATCAATTAACAATATCCAGTCACTGCTGCACTTTTCTATAACAGAGTTTTTCTGCATTCCATAACCTTTCCAAGCCTCGGAATATACACTTGCACTGTATCTTTCTGAAATTTCCAGAGTTTTATCAGTACTTCCGCTGTCTACTATTACTATTTCATTGGCTATTTCTATTATAGAATCCAGTGTTCTTGCAAGGTTTTTTTCTTCATTATAAGTAATTAATCCTATTGATAATTTCATTTTTACCAGCTCTTTCCTAATATCGATACCTTATTTTAATAAATTATATTTTTCTATGAATCTTTCTGCCGGGATCTGGTTCAATTCTTCATTTGTATATGTTTTATCTGTTATATTTCTGACTTGTTTATCATTATCCTGTCTATACACAAATTCTATATTTTTAGAAATATGATAACAGCTTTGGCTGTTTTTCATTGAAACAATAGCCAGAATCTTTTTATTTAATGCGTAAGCTATATTATAAAGACCTGAATCGAACCCTATATATAATTTTGCATTGGCTATCATCTCCATTGATTCAACTAATGTCAGCTTATCTACAAAATTTATTATTTTTTCATATCCAGTAAGTTTTTTTAATTTTTGATAATATTCTTCCTGGTTTTTTCCATTTCCAAGTACACGAAATTCTATATCCGGCTGAATAGAAATAATATAATTCAGAAAATCTGCCAGTACTTCCGGTGAAGCAACCTTAAAATCCCCGCCTGCTCCTACTCCCACAGCAATGTATTCCAGTTCTTCTATCCGGATATTTAAAACAGGTATCAGACTTTCTTTTATTACATTCTCGTCTATTTCTTTCGCAAAATTATAAACTGATTCTATGATTTTCTTATTGCTTCTTGGAACTAATTTCACCGGAAACTTTTTTTTCCACTCTTCAAGTCCGTCGCATTCGTATGAATATACTATATCATAATTAAAACTCATAAGAAAATCAACTTCTTTATCTTTCTTAAATTCCATCATATAAAGCTCTTTAAAATTGTATTTTTTTAATTCTCTGTATATTTTGAAAAGCTTGAATATATTTAAATGAAATAAATTTTCACATTTAATAACTTTATATCCTTCCAATTCCAATATTTCATAACAATTCTTTGTTAAAATAATAATATTTTCTTTCCCGTATTTCTCAGCTAATATTTTCAATAATCCAAGCCTTATAATTCCGTCTCCTATACCATCCAGCTGTGTTACCAAAATATCTGTCTTTTTAATTTTTTTATTATTTACAGAAAATGATAAAATATTAAATAAAAATTTAGTTATATTATACTTTATAACTGATGTTTTCAGCCAGACAGGTTTTCTCATGTTTCCTCCTAAAATGTTGTTTCTAAACCTTAAATTCTCTTTCCCATGTTATGTTCTCCCGCATAACTTTGGCCGGAATCCCTGTAGCAACACAATTCTTAACGGAAATACTTCTATTTACCAGACTTCCTGCTCCTATTACACAGCCTTCTTCTATTGTACAGCCTTTTAAAATTGTTACTCCCATTCCTATCCATACTTTGTCTTTTATTATTATTTCTTTTCCTTTGTTTATCAGTTCGCCGTTTGAGTTATAAATTGGATGGCTGTCTGTGTTTCTGATATTTATTCCATATGAAAACATACAGTCATTGCCTATTAATATCTTGTTTTCAGATTCTTCACAAACTATAGTTACTGAAGTAATCGTTGTTTTCTCTCCGATTGATACTTCTCCCATATTTGAAAATAAAATAATATCGCTATTTTTAATATTACTTTTGTTTCCAAAATTTATAACACTGTTATTAGCTGCAATTTTTATTTTTATCTTAAAAATCTTCTCGGAGTTTATAAATATTTTATTATTATCTCCTCTGATACTGATATAACATTTTTTTATAACAGCATTATTCCTGACATATATTATATTATTCGTACCTTTTATTTTTATTTTATTATATTTTACACGAACACCATTCTCAGTTTCTATTTTATTTTTTTGAATATCAAGCTTATTTGTAAAATATAACTTCAAATTTTTAATAATCATTCCCCTTCTCCTGTTTACCTATAGTTAAATCAAAAGCTTCTTTAAAAATTTTTGGTGAAATTGAACTAATGTCATTATTATACTTTGGCTCATTTGTTGTTTCTATTATTTCCGTATTTAGTTCTTTGTATATAAACTTAATATTTTCATCTTTATGGTAAAATTCCTGCCCTCTTTTAGTTGAAATCATACATATTTGTTTTTTCTGCAAAGCATAGGCTATATTGTAGAGTCCTGAATCAAAACCTATGTATACTCCTGCATTTGCTATCTGTTTTGCAGTTTCTGCCAGACTTAATTTATTTACTAAACAAACAAGATTTTCACGTTTGCTGAAAACTTTTTCCAGTTTCTGAAAATATTCAATATCATTCTTCCCATGACCCAAAATATGAAATTTCATATCAGAATAGTCTTTTACTATAGTTTCTAAAAATTCAGATAATTTTTCAGGAAATGTTATTTTTTTCTTATCAGAAGCTCCCACTCCTACTGCAATGTAATTTCCCTCAGAAGTCTGCAGATTTAACTGCGGTTTCAAATCTTCCTTAATTAAATCAGCGTTTACAGCTATAGTTGCATAATTGTGAATTTTGTCCAAGACCTTTTCTCCATTTTTTTCAACAAAGACTATATTCTTTTTATCCTTCCAGTTATCAAGCCATCCTCTTTCAAAGGCATAAATTTTTTGAAAATTCATTTTTCTCAAAAAATCAAGCTTATCTTCTGAGATAAATTCAAGAGAATACAATATTCTAAAATCATACATACATAATTTTTTAAATAGTTTTAAAAGTTTAAAAAAATTATAATGTGTATCTTTTTCAAATACTTCATACTTATAACCTGACAGCTCTATTAGTTCTGCAGCATATGTAATTAATAGTATTATATTTTCTTTTCCGTACTTTTCTGCTATTTCATCTACCAGTTTTTGCCTTACTACTATATCGCCTATTCCATCAAGTTCTGTTATTAATATTTTATTCCCTGTCTTATTTTTAGGGATAAAAAATTGAAATATATTAAAAAATATAATATTTATTTTATATTTTAAATAATATGTTTTCAGCCAATATGGTTTTTTCATCTTTATTCCTTTATGTTTTCAGTGATTATTTTTCTTAAAGTCTGAGTAAACTTTTCTATACTATGTACTTTACATACATATTCTCTTCCATTTTTTCTGTTATTGTACAGAGTTTCTCTGTTCTCCATGAGCTCTTTCACAGCCAGAACAAATTTCTCAATACTTTCATGTCCTTCACCAGAAACTTTTCCAATATATTTTCCAAACATTTCAGTTATATCATCAGGATTCTGACAGCTTACGATAGAAGCACCATAGGATAATGCCTCCAGAAAAGAAATAGGAATAGCTTCATGTATACTTGTATTAACTAATATCTGAGTTTTCGTAAGAATATCTTCTTTTTCTTCTCCATTTATATGTCCAAAAAATTTGATATTTTTTATATCTTTATAATCTTCCTGATATTTTTCATGACCTACACCGCAGACATAGAATTCATATTGAGGAAGCTGTTTAGCCATTTCCAAAAATATCCAAGGCCTTTTTACATTTGATAATCTTCCCAAAAATGTAATTATATTTGTTTCTGGTTTTTTTTCAATATCAAATTCTGGAATTCTCACAGGATTAGGTACAAAATCAATTGGAATATCGTCCGGCAGGTTATAAAGTCTTTTAGCTTTATCCTTTAAATATTTCCCCTGTGTTATCAATATCAGCCTTTTTTCAGAAATTAATTTTGAAAGTAAGTCATTTATATCTTTTTCATTTTTAGAGTAATAATTTAAATAACTTTCGTATTCATCACCATTCAAACTTCTTATTTTATCCCAGTCATCATGAGGTCTCGGATCCTGAATCCACAAAATAAGCTTTTTATTATTTTCATATTTAAAAACTTCTTTTACTATCCTTTGACACTCAATGCTCAAATAAATATCTATTTTTTTTTCTTCAAGATATTTTTTCAGTTTGAACGGATGAAATATATCCGGTTTTGGAATATAGCTCACTTTCTTATTTCCGTCCAATATCATCTCTCTGGGGTTTTTTGAACGTTCTAAAAAAGTTTCTAATTCCAGACCTTCTCCCGGAATGTATTCTGCTATATACTCTCTTGCGAGCATTCCGTATCCGCCGTATCCGCCGAGTTCTTTGTCAAAAAACTCCTCTACCAATAAAGCTGCTTTCATCATTCACCATCCTTTTCCGGTTTTCTTACGAAAAACCTTTTATTTAAAGCCAGTCCCATCATGAAAAAGAAAGCCTGATTTACTTTTATCATATATATATTTGTGTCAATAATCCCGTCAATTGTTATATATAAAAAAGCAATAAAGGCTAAAACAAAAATTTCCCTGTTTTCAGAAAAATCTTTATTTCTAAGATTTTTTAAAAGATTTACAAGCACAAAAAATAAAAAACATACATATGAAATTAATCCTAAAACACCCTGTGTTACTAAAGTTTCTAATATATTATTATGCAGATGAGTAGCTGAATAACTCCATAATTTCAAATTTTCCTGTGTTCCCGGTATTTCTTTTACTATTCCTAAAGTTTCTATATCAACATATTCCTGTAATCTAGGTTCATCACGTAAATTTACACCTCTTAAATTATAAAAACCTATTCCTAAAACAGCATTTTCTCTTATTAATTCTTTACTTCTTTTATATATTTCTACCCTTATCTGATTAGAATAACTTCCGCCCGGATCCTCAGAATCAAATCTTTTAAAGTATTTTTCGAAATCAGTACTAACAATCACTAACAAACACACTAAAAGTACAATCCCCAGCTTTACTCCTATTTTTAGATTTTTAGATACAGCAATCAATATAAAAAACAGAGGAATCATTGCAATTGCTATTCTGGCCTGAATCCCGACAATTGCAATAAAGCCGATAACTAAAGCTATTGAAGATATTATTTTAAATATTTTCTGCTTTTCATAAAATATAACTACTATTGATGCTAAAACCATCATTCCTAATTCCATACAGAATACACTGGGCCAGCTGTCTCCAAAAATTCTGTAATCCATGGAAAATCCGTTTTGATGCCACTCAAGTAACGCCCTGTATGCAGGCGATAACGAAAATATTGAAATTAAAATAGGAAACCATCTGTAAAGCCTCTTATCTATCTCTATTTGCGTCACCGAAAAGGCAAACAACATATATATTATGACACCAGTATAAGTTTTTAACTGCTCACTGTTATAACTGTCTCTTATACTCCAAAAGCTCAAACTGGTTGTCAAAATATAAACAGCTCCCAGAATTATAAGTTTTTTATCTAATTCGATCTTTCTTTTCCCAATAATTATAAATAAAAAAGTTACTGCTACTAAGGTAACTATTGTTGTATTTCTACTGTGATTACCAGCTTTGCTTAATGCATAAGGAAGCATTATCAGAATAAAATTCTGAAACAATCTTAGTCCCTCTAAAAACATTCCCTTTATTTTTACCATTGTTTCACCCATTATTTTGATCTCCTAATTCTCTTATTACTAGCTCCAATTTTTCAAGACTCTTATCTGCGGTGAATTCTCTTACCCTTTTCTCCATATTTTCTTCTAGCTCTTTTCTTTTATTCTCATCATTTAAAGCCAGAAAAATCTTCTCTGCAAACTCATTTTCGTTCCCGATCTCAAACAGCAGGCCGCTTTTCCCGTTCTCCAGAATCTCTCTGGGTCCGGTAGGACATGCAGATGAAACTACTATTTTCCCCAGTATCATAGCTTCAATCAATACTGTAGGCAGTCCTTCATATCTTGAAGAATGAACAAATAAATCTGAATTTTTCATCCAGATATATGGATTTTTCTTTTGTCCGAGAAGTTTTACCTCATTTTCCAAATTCTCACGTTTTATAATGCTGCCAAGCTCTTCTCTAAAATCCCCGTCTCCGACAATATACAATTTTTGCTTTATTCCCTTTTCTTTCAAAAGCTTATAAGCTTTAATAAGTGTGGGATAATCTTTCTGAGTCTTGTCAATTCTGGAAACAGACAGTATATAATCGTCATCAAGAAGCTTTTTTTCATCTGATGTAAGTTCCTCGGTACTCTGAGCTTCCCTTCTTATTCTTTCAAAATCAAAAGGATTATAAATATACTCTATCTTTTCCTTCAAATACGGATAAATGTTTTCAGTCTCTTCTTTCATCTCTTTGCATATTGTAACTATTTTATCATAATTATCCAGACGAATTCCCCGTTTTTTTATTTTCTTTTCTTTTTTCAGCAGATTTGGAAGTGAATTATGAGTCCACGCTATTTTTTTCAAATCTTTTGTTTCTTTAGAAAGCTTCGTCAAACCTGAATCAAAGTCTATAAGAACATCCACTTTTTCAATTTCTTTCAGGTTTTTTACAAAATTCTTTTTTAAAGTATGTCTTTCCAACGACATATACAGATTATAAATCATTTTATTAAACAGATTTTTTTTATTATGTTTCAAATATGCTGTTTTTGTAACCAATTTTTCAGGTTTCAAAAATCTCACATCTATATATTCAGGAATATCCTTTTTGAATACATCCTGCTCACCAAAATCAGACAGAATAAATAAAGTTATCTTATATTTATCCTTATCTATTTTATTCAGATATTCTACAAGAACCCGTTCCAGTCCTCCCATTCTCAGACTTCCGCTTGAAAACAGTATATGTTTTTTCATCAATTATCTCCTAAATATTTTCTTTGTTAAAATCAATTTCATTTATATCTTTATCATATCTGATAACTTTGTTCTTTTCATCTATTCCCCATTTATCAAAATTTTCTTTATTTCTTGAATAAAAAGCTGTTACTTTTTTATTTAAGCCGACACCTATATGAACAATAGAAGTATCCGGAGATATTACTATTTCAGACTTTTTTATTATGGCTATACTGTCAAATATAGTCTCTGACTTATCATAATACAAAATGCCGTCTGCAGCTTCAATTACTTTATTTAATTCTTCTCTGTCCCTCGGCGAATCTAAAAGTATCATTCTGTATTCCGGATATGATTCCCCCAGTTTCTTCAACAGTTCCAAAGACTTTTCCTGATTAAACTTCCTTGTCTTTCCGGCACCGAAGAGGTTCACCGCTATTAAACCTTTTACATTGTGCTTTTTTAGATACTCCGTTACTTTTCTGTCAGAATCTTCGTCTTCCGGTATATCATATGATATTTCAATATTTCTAAATCCCAGACTTTCCAGTATTTTTTTATACACAACCTGCATATGGTCACTGTTTTGCTCTATGTTTCTATTAAAAATTTTATAATTTTCTTTTGCATATCCGTAATTAATTTTTGCATTTATTTTTCTTATAAAAAATAAATCCTTATTTTTTAAAACTTCTGTAGGATCTATCAGCACATCGTAATTTGAGGCTTTTAATTTTTTGCCCAAAGGGCTTAAATACCTGTATTTTGTCTTTTTTAACCTGAAAAAATTATCAACATTCTTATTTTTCAAAAATAAAGATTCATTTTTGCTAATACCTACTACGTCGATCTGAATATCCGGTCTTTGCTTTTTTATCTCCCTGTACACAAAAGAACTCACCATATAATCGCCGATTTTCCCGTCATATCTTATAAATAATATTTTTTTTATACTTTCAAATTTTATGTTATTTTCCTTTTTACTTTTGTCTAATATTAATTTTCCTATCTTCCTTTCAAATTCCTTGATTTTCGCACGTATTTTTCTATACATAGACTTCCTTTCAAAAAATTATGAAACTAATTCAAAAATTTTCCCGGTTAGATAATTTTTGCATATAAACAGCCGGAATTTAAACTGTTTGAAGGTTTTAGTCTCATATCTCCTTATTTTATACATATCAGGCTTAAGTGAATTGGTTCCTTTCTTTGTTGTTATCATTCCCTTTATCCCGCATTCTTTCAGGATTTCCAGCAGATCTTTCGATTTATGTCCCCATGGATTAGCTAAGTATTCTGCTTTTTTCGCCAGTTTTTTTTCTATTTCTTCCTTATTTATCAGTATTTCTTTCAGCACTCTTTTTTTATATTCTTCATAACTGTACTTTTTTATGTATTCTGAAAGTTCATTTTCCACTGCCGACTTTAGTTTTCCATACTTTTCTTCTCTTCCCAAAGTCTTATATTCCACCAATAATTCTTCATATTTCTCTATAAATTCATCTGTTATTTTATATCCTTTTACCGCTGTTTCTCCCCTTTTTTTAAAAACAGGATAATCCTCTGTATCCTCTTTTCTGTATATATTTTTCATTTCTCTCGAAAGTTCTTTTTTATTTTTATCTTTTTCACAAAAAAAACTTTCCACTTCAATTTCACTTACAACTGAAAAATGAGAATGTGTGTGAAGCTGAAAATCTACTAAACCGCTTTCATACATTTTTCTTATCTGATCCCATGACATATAATCAGGGTCTTTTTCAATATATGCAGTATTTAAAAATATAGTTGCTTTTACGTTATATTTTTTTAAAAGAGGAAAGGCATATCTGTAATTATCTTCATACCCGTCATCGAAAGTAACTAAAATACTATTCTTAGGTAATATGTTATTTCTATTTTCTATTTCTTCCATTTTAAAAGTATTTGATTTTTTTATCAATTTCAGATGTTCTTCAAATTCACCGGGAGTTACGCCTTTTTCAATGCTTATGTGGTGATACATAATACATGGTACTCCTTTTTGATAAAAAAACATTGCTGTTAATAATAAAATAAAAAATATTATAACAATAACCATAATTTCTCCAATCTTTTTTTGCCTCTATGAATTATATCAAATTTTGCTGACTTTAACAAATAAAAAAGGTAGAAACAAACCATTTTATTTATTTCTACACATTTTTAACTTAATGTTCCGTAAATTAAACACTTAATACCTCTGAATACTCAAAATATCCTCAGAAATCTCATGTAATCTTCTATAAGCAGCAGCAACCCCGATATTATAAAATTCCGCCGCAATTTTCTCGCGAAAAAAATCCAATACCAGCATTCCTTCAAGATCGCTGATATCTTCATCGCGCATTTCTTTAAAAAACTCCTTTATATCTTCTATTAATTTAGTTTCAGTTTTTTTATCGAGCTTAAATACTTCGTCTTCTTTTTTCATATTTCCCTCCCGTTGGTCTGTTAAGAATCTCTCTCGCTTCCTGCATTATTGTATAACTTATTATACATATACACATTATTGGCATTTATAGTCATGTTAGGCGTATAAATAATCCAGTCGCTCATATCATTTCTGCTTAACTCGTAAACTCCCCCGTTTTTCATGTCATTTATAAAATACGGTGTATTTATAAGTGTACCTTTCACAGTATTTTCAGTTATTTCTTCAATATTAAACCACATATGCTCGAATCTTTCCTCAGAGTCCTCTTCGTATCTGCATCCGATTTTTACAAGAAAAGACCATCCGCTGCTGTTTTTCTGATTATCAAATATATTTTCAAAATAATAAAAATTTTCCTTTGCAAACATTGACATTCTTATAGTTTCATCAGTAGTGTAGTAAAGCATCATATTATCTCCGAAATTATTTTTGTATACATTGGGATTTTTCAGTTCGCCGTTTATACTTGCGAGAATAACACCGCTTGGTCTTGCATGTTCGTCCGGTTCGCCGTTTTCCTGAATTCTGTCTTTTGAATCTCCTATAAAAGGCTTTTTCTTTCCAAACAACCCTTTTTGTGCGAGTACATCCACAGCGTACTCCCATCTTATCCACGCAAACTCCAGCTCTACATTATCGGAATAGCCTATTTTCATAACTTCTTCCTCGTCTTTAGCCCCGTTTACTATTGTATTTACCACTACTGTATTTAATATATTATTACATTTTTCAGCAAGCTCGTTTTTTATATTCAAAAATTCATACTCCACACTTCCGAATCTTCTCAAACCGTGTGTATGAAGCCACGCTACTCCGTTTTCGGGAACATAGTGTGTCGAATACATTATACTTGGCGAAGGGGGAATATTCGTTGTAGCAATCATTTCCAGATGTTCTCCCTCTAGAAGCTTATAAGCTGACATATCCATCAAAAGGTGATTATCATTGCTTAATGTATATAATACCTTTAACTGAAGATGATAAGCTTCTATAGGTATATTGTTAAAAACCATCTTTGTTGATATTACGCTGCTGCCTGGATTTATTTTTTTTATAAGTTCTGTAAAATAGTTACCTGAAAACATATTATAGTTCTCAATGGCATTTCTTATTAAATCTGACATTTCCAAGACTCTTATTTCTATTTCATATTCATTATCCAAGTAATCTATTTTAGCAATCAAAGTGTCAATCCCGGCTTCCCCGCTCTCTTCTTTCAGGTCTTTCACTGAAAAAAGAGCACTTTGTTCAAGCTTTTCTCTTAATTTGGCAAATTCCAGATCATTCCCGGTTTTAGGCACAACACCCATAAATGAATCTTCAAGGAGTTGCTTTTCTGATATTGCTTTATATTCATCTTCCATTATTATACGCTCCTTAACTTTATAATTAAGTTATTATATCATATTTAAAGAATTTCCAATATTTCTTTTCCTAAATTTTTTCACATAAAAATTTTTTTGTAAGTTTTTCTTGACTTTTCTCTCCAAATTTTATTTAATAATACTGTTATAGTTAGGAGTGTTAAACTTAAAGTTTAATCTTTCTAAACTTTTTATCTTTTTTATTTAGGAGAGTATTATGAAAAAAATTTTGATTTTATTTTTGACAATGTCATTAATTATGATTTCGGCGCCGAAAGAGAGCACGAACAGCAGAGAAAATATCATAAACCATCTTGATATTAATTATTCTTATAATATTGCCGAAGCCCTGACAAAATTCAAGACTAACAATGAACTGGGATTTCGTACTGCCGGTTCCAGTGCCGAACATGCAGCCGGAGATATGCTGTATGAAGAATTCAAGAAAATCGGACTGAAAAATGTAACAAAAGATGAATTTACTGTTGATGCATGGGAGTTTAAAAAAGCCGAACTGACATATACAGATAAAAAAAATAAAAAGCAGAAACTTATCTTAAACAGTTATGCCGCTACTTTTGTGACAAAAGGTACGGAAAACTATGAACTGGTTTATCTGAATAAAGGTACCAGAGATGACTATGAAAATGTGGATGTTAAAGGAAAAATAGTTATGGTTGATATTAATCAGCGTGATGACTGGTGGATTAACTATCCTGCAATGCAGGCGAAACTAAAGGGAGCAAAAGCTATAATTGCTGTAAATAACGGAGGATATGCCGAAATCAGCGACGATGCACTGAATGTGCAGGATATGTGCGGACCGGATGATACTCCTGCACTGGGAATGTCCAAAGCTGACGGGGACAAGCTAAAGTCCCTTATGGGGAAAAACAAGACTGTAAAAATAGGGCTGGATGTAGATTCTCAGGTTAAAAGAGATCAAAAAGCCTATAATATAGTCGGCGAGATTCCGGGAAAAGACCCGAATTCACTTATAATTCTAAGCTCACACTATGACGGTTATTTTGATGCTTTTCAGGATAACGCTACAGCTGTGGCCCTTACTATGGGAATAGCCAAAAGTATAATTGACAGCGGATACCAGCCGGAAAAAACAATTGTTATAATTGCACATGCCGCAGAAGAATGGGGAACTGTGGATACAAGATATGACTGGTCCGTAGGAGCTTATAATCAGGTATTTAAAGTGAGACCTGACTGGGCAGAGAAAAGTTTTGCCATGTTAAATTTTGAACAGCCGGGATCAGAACATGTGACAACTCAGGAAATAAGAACTGTTTATGAGTACAAAACATTTATCGAGAGTATTGCAGACAGAATAAAGCCGTCTGTATCAGGTGTCTATGAAGGAGGAATCAAGGTTACTACACCTCCCAGAACATGGGCAGATGATTTCGCATATTCTGTAGCGGGAATTCCTACTATAAGAAATGATTATGTCGGGGCAAAGTTTATTAGATCAACATATCATACAAACTATGATACAAAAGCTACTTACAATGAAAAAGCCTTTAATTACAATCATCAGCTTTATGCACAGATTGTTTACGAATTAGACCAAAAAGCTGTTATCCCTATGGATTTCACTACTCGTTTCAATGAATTCAAGGCCTCACTGGATATGGACTTACTTGCCAAAACGGGAAATGAAGGAAAAAAACTTCTGGCTAATGTGGACGAAATACTAAAAGCCTCGGAAAATCTGAATAAACAGCTTACAGACATAAATAATAAATATGAGCAGGCTGTAAAAAACAACAATACTGCTGATATCAAAAAATATGAATCAAAAGCAGACAGCATAAACAAACAGCTTCTTGCTCTTTACAAATACTGTCAGGATTCATTTATAAAGCTTACATGGGAAGACGATTCGATATTTCCTCATGAGCATGCACAAAATAATATCAACGCCTTGAATGAGGCAGTAGCTTTACTTGAAAAAGGAGATATTGAAACTGCTGTTAATGATCATCTTTCATTAGTTGATAATAACTGGTATGCTTTAAGTTTTGATAAGGAAACTTACGAATATTTCACAAATCAGGTTTTAAAGCAGGATAAAAGCCGTCTGAACTGGGGAGCAGGAAGAATTATGGGACATGAGGATCTTTATGACATTATTTTCTCTCTTCAGCAAAAACAGAAATCAGGGGATAAAAATGTTACTAAAGAAACAGAAGCTTTGAAAAAGATCATTATTTCACAGGAAAACCTTATGAAGAATACTGTTATTACTGAAAACAATAATCTTCTTGAAGTAAAAAAATCTTTAAATAAAATAAAATAATTTTACAGTAAAAAATAAAAATGAACATGGATAACAATATCTGTGTTCATTTTTTTATATATGAGTTCTTCAAAATCCCCTTTTTATATCCCGCTTTTTTGTGAGTCTGTATTTCTCCTCATAAACAGAAAAATTTATGTTTATATTCTGTGTATCTGCATTAAATCCACTAAATAAATCAAGCAGATTTTCTTTTATTTTCTCTTTTATTTTGTTATATTCCCCAGAATCTCCCGGAATAAAAGACACATCAATATCACCGAAAGTTTTTTGAATAACATTATATTCCAGAATTTCCTCGCTGCTAAACATAAACGCCCTTCGTATAAAATCGGGAAAAACTTTTATCTCTGTGCTGTCTTTGCCTTTTAATATAAATATATCATCTTCCCGACCTTCTATCTTCTCAAGTTTCAAAAATATCCCGCCGAAATTCTTATTCTCCACCCAGATATCATTTAGCCTGTAGCGTATCACCGGCTGTGATTTCCTCTCAAAATCTGTGATTACAGGGATAAATCTGGTTTTCCCGCTATCAATATATTCTTTTTCTATATATAAAACATCTTCATTTATTTTCAAACCCTGCCCCGAATCAAAAGAATACCCCAAAAACCCTTCTGTTGCCTGATAAATTTCTCCGATCTGCATATTGAATTTCCCTGTTATATACTCCCTGTCTTCTTTTGTAAGCACCTCTGCACAGGAAAATATCCTTTTTGGCTTTATACTCACATCATTGATATTTTCAGCGAGTATTTTTAACATGGAAGCCGGTGCTATTAATACATCCGGACTAAATTTATTCAGTTCTTTTATATTCCCTATATAATCCTTTATCATATCAAAGAACTGGAATTTCAGTACCATTGAGTTAACAGAATTATATAACTCACTGTCAGCCCTCAAAAAAAGTGCTATTTTTTGTTTTTTCAAAATAAAATACGGCAGCAGTTTTGCAAGTATAATTCCCGTCCACTTTGCACGCTCAAAGTCTGACACTGTGAAAAGTCCTCTGTTTCCTGAAGTCCCTGATGATAAACCCACAGTTATATTTTTATATTTCTCTTTAAAATTTCTGGTTTTCTCAGAATTCATGGCTATCTCCAAAGCCTGTTCCCTATGGATTCCCACAGTATTCATCTCATCAAAGTTCTCCATCATAACTTTCTTGTCTATAACCGGAAAATCCTTCAATTCTTTTCCCTTATAACCAAAATAATATTTTGATTTTTTAGTAATATAATTCAGATGTTTTTCTATTTTTTTCTTTTGAAATAATTCCAGTTTTTCTTTACTGTTTATCTTCATAAAAAATTTATATTTTAAATAATAATAAAAGATAATAAACTTAAAACTCATAAGGACTCCTTAAAAATTTTTCATCATGTGTAATTATCAGTTCAGGCTCTGCCCCTCCTGTATCTTTCAGCGAACACAAGATTTCTTTTATTTTTCGCAGAGAACTTTCATATTTCTTTTCATCTGCAAAAGCCACTTTTTTTAAAATTTTCCTTGGCTCCGCGCCCAGAAGATTCTCTTTGCACCATACTGCATCAAAGATCATTAATTTATTCAATGTTTTCAGATAAAGCCCTATATGTCCCCCTGCATGTCCTTCAAGATAAAAACCATATATCTCATTCAAATTTAATATGTTAAAGAAATTATTCCCGGACACTTTTGCTTCGGGGAAACTTTCTAACTCTATGATTCTCTCTTTTATATCTTCAGGAATAAGCTTTTCAAAAACCAGATTTTTGATCTTCCCTGTTTTCCCCACATTCAGGACTTCTGCTGCCTCATTGCTGCAAATAATCGAAGCTTTGGGAAATTTATCAAGTGAACCGTAGTGATCAGGATGAAAATGACTGATTATAATATACTGTATTTCCTGCGGATTAATATTATTTTCCCGTAAAATCTCGTCGGCATCTTTTTCACATCTCACCTTTGTAACCATAGAATAAATTTTTGCAGTGATACCGGCATTTTTTACCAGCTTTACAGAATACCCCGTATCTATAAGCATTTTTATTCCGGAAATTTCCAGATAAAAGAATGTGGCAGGAAATTTTATTTTCCGGCTTTCAGCTTTTTTATCAATATATTTTTTATCCGCTGTGCAATAACCATTATTAAACGCCAAAAATTTCATCTGTTATCCTCCCTGGGTTCCGATATTAATATTCCAGCACCATCATTCCTATTGATATTCCGGCAGATGTTCCTGCTATTAATATTTTATCTTCCCTTTTTATAAGACCGTTTTCCACCCCGTAAGCAAATGTAAACGGTATAGAAGCTGCTATCATATTCCCATATTCGGCTATTATATTGATCATTTTTTCATCTGCTATATTAAGCTGCTTACCGATTAATTTCAGTCCTGTCATGCTTGCCTGATGTGCCACTACTCTGTCTATTTCCGTCATATTAATATCATTTTCCTCTAAAAACTCATAGAAGAAATCGTCTATCTTTTGTTTTATCAGCTTAAAAGCCTTGCTTCCCTCCATATGAAACAAATAATCACTCTTATTATTTTCATTATAATCCTTTACCAGATACCTCGTTCCCCCGCCGGGAATACTTGTGTAATAAAATCCTTCTGAAAATGTCTGAAACTTCGACACAGGTGAATTTCCGCCGTTTCCTATGATAAACGCTGCTGCTCCGTCCCCGAAAAGTCCCGCACTTTCTATATGCTCATAATTTATGCCTATTGAAGCTATTTCACTGGAAACAATAAGTATATTTTTATACTTTCCTGCTTTCAGATACATATCTGCTACTTCCAAAGCCGTAAAAAAACTAAGACATGAAGATCCTACATCAAAACACGCAGTTTTATTATTTTCAAGTCCAAGCTGTTTTTGTATTAATGAAGCAGAGCAAGGGAGAAGTATTTCTTTTGTTGCATTAGCCCCAATTATCAGATCAATATCTTCTTTGTTTATCCCTGCATTTTTTATGGCATTTTCAGCTGCATATTTCCCCATTTTTGAGGTAGTTTCCTTATCCCTGAAATCAGCATAATGCCTTTTCCTGATTCCTGTCTTTTTCAAAACTGTTCCTTTTTTTACTCCTGCTAAAAAATCAACTTCTTCGGACATTACTATTCTCTCAGGAATATAGTATCCCTGTCCCAATATCCTCATACTTCCTCCTCTATTTTACAAAACCGTTCTCTTTGTAAAATTTTCCAAATCTTTTTATTTCATCTTCCAGACTTACTCTTGGCTTATAGCCAAGAAGTTTCTCTGCCTTTTCTATACTAAGGGTCTGGCTGAATGCCAGTGTACACACTGTATATCTGGTCAGCAAAGGCTCTTTTTTTATCCCGAAAACTTTGTATATGCCTTCAAGCAGTGAAGCTGCTGCATATACTCTGCCGAATGAAAGCTTTTTGTACCGAAATTTCGTCCCGAGACTTTCTGCTACATATCCCAGAAGTTTTTTCTGACTTGTTGGCTCTCCGTTTGATATATTAAACACTTCCCCGGAAATGCCGTCTTTTTCCATGCACAATAATACAGAATACGCCACATTTTCTACACTTGTCATGTCCGCCAGAATATCTTCATTTCCTTTAAAAACCGGAATCCCTATTTTTCTGTTTGCCTCAATAATCCTTGGAAGTATACTTGTATCGCCTATACCTATTAATCCTTTCGGTCTTATGACAATCACTTCCAGATCGCTGCTTTCTGCATCCAAAACTATTTTTTCCGCGGCAATTTTTGTTTCTATATAATAATTTAGTTTATTATTCTTGTCAAATTCATTTTCCCTTACATTAAACCTGTCTTTTTTAGCAGTATAGACACTTGGAGTGGAAATATATACCAGTCTTTTTACCTTTTTTTCCTTACAGTATTTTATGATATTTTCAGTTGCCGTTATATTATTCCTCACAAATTCTTTTTTGGCTCCCCATACTGTTGACAATGCAGCGGAATGAACCACTGTATCCGCTTTGGGAAGTTCCAATACCGCTTTTATATCTGACAAATCTGCTTTTATACATTCCAGCTCGTTGTTCTCTCTTTTCATCTTCATGAGTTTGCCTTCATTTCTGCCCACAGAAATAATATCATATTTACCTTTTAATTCTTTCAGAACATAGGAACCGAGAAAACCCGTAGCTCCTGTTACCAGTACTTTTTTCATTTTCTCCCGCCTCCATATTCCAAAATCAGCCTTTCTATTTCACTGTCCAATAATTCATGCGGTGAATATCCCGTAAAATCTTCCGACAGTTGTTCCAGTTCAGCCCATTTTTCTTTATTAAACAGTATATTCAGCTTTTTGGTTACATCTTTTATATTATTAATATTCTTAGCTCTAAACCCCGTCTTAAAGTATTCTATCCTTGCGGCAAAGTCAAACTGGTCATAATCCTGCGGTATTACAAGCGACGGCTTTTTATATTTTATACAATTATACGTTATTCCTGCACCGCCGTGATGTATCACATAATCAAATCTGTGAAAATAATCAGTATATGAAAGATAATCTGTTATCACCACATTACCAGTCCTCTCTTCTGCTGCAATTTCACCGTCACTGTCCTTTTTCCCCATGGTTACCACAAAAAGCGTATCTTGGAAGTTTTCTGCTATTTTTTCTATACTTTCTGCAAGAGTCTTTTTCGCCCATTTCAAATGTGTCCCGAGACTCACCAGTACTTTTCTTTTATATTTATTTTTTTTCTCAAATATATCTGCTATTTTTCCGGTCTGCACTCTATTGGTATAATATGAAGGCGTTTCACAGCATGCCCCCGCAAATTGATACTGCTCAGGCCAGCTTCTTTTATATTCAAATTCCTTCATACCCAGCCCGAGTATTGAATATGGTGAATAAAAATTTTCCTCGTCATTTTTATTATAAAGAGTAAAATTCATTTTCTTAATCTGTTTATAAAATAAATAGTAAATAGTTTTCTTAAACAGCCTGATCTGCTTTCTCGCAATATAATCTCTTACTTTTCCGTAAACCGAATCAACAGGGCTTAATCCTCCAAAATAAGCAGGTGTTCCATCCTTATTTTCCGGTGCAAAGCTCGTAGGCATGGTTGTAATAAAGGGAATCCCTATATCCTGTGAACAAAACACCGATGAAACTACTATAAAGTCCGCTACCATTATATCAGTTTTATTCTCTCGCATGAGTTTCTTTAATTCATCAGTAACTTTGGGAATAAGCCTGAGATTTTCAGAAAACTGCTTTTTTAGTTCAAAAAAGTTAATTTTTACTTGTTTATCCGTATCAGACAGCCTTTCAAAAACTTCATTTTCTTCCGTTAAAATATTTTCCACCTGAAACCCGCTGTTTTTCAATATTTCATTTTTATTTTTTCCTGTTATGAATCTGATATCATATTTACCTTTCAGCTTCTCAGCCATCTCAATCAAAGGGTTCAAATGCCCCTCAAAAGGCGGCGCAAGAAAATCAACCTTTATCTTTTTTCCCATCGGAATTCACCTCGATTATTCCGTTTTTTATTCTCACAGACTTTCCCCGCCAAATAATTCTGTCAGGCTTTATCAAAGCTGAAATCCAGTAAAATATCTGGACTATTTCTGAGACTATCTCCAAAACCATGTCTTTTATGCTGTCATTTTCACCGAATATTTTTTTCCTGAATATTCTTCCTGCCAAATAATTCAAAATACTTATACCAAGATACAGGACGAATATTTCATATCTGTAAAGAAGTGCAGCTGTGAAAAACAAACTTCCTGAAACAAAAGGTATTATAGAAAAAATCACTATGCTTATATCGAGGTTTTCTTTTATATACTGGTTTGCAAAAATATGCCAGCGTCTCATCAGCCGTAAAAATCCCCTGAAATACTCTACCTCTGTGTTCAGCTTACACGGAATAACAGACTGATATATCCCTATACCATTTTCCCCTGAAATTTTAGCAAACTCATAATCATCACAAAGTTTCTGCTTTATTTTTTGATAAAGTCCCAATGAAATTATTTTTTCAGACTTAAATATATAAAACATTCCGTTTATTGTCTTATTTCTTCCTAAAAATGCCGATGTAAAATAATTATACACAGAATTGCTGTTTACATAAACCCTTACCATATTCTCCCATATATTTCTTCCTTTAAAATAATAAGGAATTCCTGTAATTATTTTTGTTTCCAGCAGAGTTTTATCAATATTTTCAAGTGACTTTATATCTATAATAGTATCATCATCAAGAATTACAGTATATTTTTTCCATAACTTTTCAGTGAGCAGAATTTTGTATACTTTAGGATTTTCATAAAACGGTGCTTTATCACATTTTACTATATGAAGATTTTTCTTAGGACTATTTCCTGTGATTTCATTTATTATTTTCTCTGCTTCATAATCATCATTATCCACTGCCCATATCAGTTCTGCTTCCCCTGTATTATTATAGATAAAAGAAAGCTTTTCTTTCAAGTAATTATCCCCTGACAGTATAGGCTGAAAAATTGTAACTTCTTTTAGAGACAGCCTGTTTTCTCTGCTTACATTTTTCATTTTCCCTGTTTCCCTTTTGTAGTAAGTAATTGTAAAAACAAACCTTAGTAATAAAATCATTATATATATTCCTAAAAGAACCAATATAAAATACATCATTCTGTCTCTTTCACCATTCCTTCATACATCAGCTTCGCGCACAGCTGTTCAGGTAAAAACCTTACCAAGACCCTTGCTGTTTTATAAAAAATACCCGGAACAGACCTTTTTTTCCCTTTAAAAAAATCCTTTACTGCTGTTCTTGCCACATATTTCGGAGACATCATCAGATTCAGAAAGTTGAATTCTCTGCATAACTTTTTCATTTCCAGAAATTTCCCCCTGCCGGTAAACTCTGTATCCACTGCTCCCGGACATAAAGACATTACATTGATCCCTTTATTTTTATGATTTCTCCGTATTTCATACCTCATATTACAGCTGTATTGATCAAGAAAAAATTTTGACGGTGAGTAAAATGTACTCAGAGGATGCGGAAAAAACCCGGCGACTGACGATACATTGATTATTCCTCTTATACTTCCTGTATTTTCTTTCTCAAGCATTTTCTTTACATAATAATTCCCCAGAAAACAAGGAGCTTCTACATTTAATCTTATTCCCTCCAGTAATATTTTATTCTCTGTTTCATAACTCCGCCCCAGCTTCACCATTCCCGCATTATTCACCAGAATGTCTGTTTCATTGTATTTTTCTGTTAAAATATTCCAGTTTTCTTCCACTGTAAGATCTGTTGCCTCTATTTCTATTATTTGATTTTTATATTTTTCCTGAAGTTCTCTTTTGGTATTTTCTAATTCCTGCTTATTCCTTGCTGCCAGAATCACATTATACCCGCGCTTCAAAAACTCAACAGCCATTGCCTTGCCGATTCCTTTTGAACCTCCGGTTATTAAGACTTTCCCCATAATTCTCCTTTTGAATTTTTTTCCATTATACACAAATTTTGACACTGTGTCAAATTATTTTTTTAAATTATTTTTAAACTCCTGATTTTATACTATATTAATAGAAAAAGCCCGAAATTAAAATATATAATTCTAATTTTCGGACATTTATTTTTATAATCTGGGATCTATATTTTTTTCCTGTGAAACTTCAAACAAAAGATTCGCGGCTATCTGTCTGAATTCTGCATTATCATTGCTTATTTTTGAAAAAGGAATTTTCAGCAGTTCCTGCCCCAGTTCATACTCATTTACAGAGGCTTTCAGCTTTTTCCTTATATTTTTCTGCTTTATAAGTTTTTCATATTTATGCGGAAATGTATAGTCATACCCGTAAATAATAGATAAATACTCAGGATTTCTCACTTTCATATAAGGAGCCTTTCCTTTTTTCATAATTTCCGGCTTTATTACAATGCCCTCCATACTTTTATCTATTGTCATTCTGTTATAGTATTCCTCTGCGGTTTTATAATAATCAGGATTTTTAAAATCTATCGTTACATATTCGTCATCTGTAAGAAACTTATACTTTTCAGACGTTTTCCAGTCAGGCACCTCCTCTGTTCCGTTTTCATATACTATTTTCAAAAGATCAAAAGGTTTATAAGAAACTTCCCCTTCAGTCCCGTAGAGTTCTATCTGTTTCCCGTATATTTCCCCGGCTTTTATGTGTGTTTCCAAAGAAACACGGCTTTTTTCAATACTGCTTATTACTTTATAATTCTGATAAACTGAATTCCCGTATTTTTCAATCAGATCTTTTTTTGAGATCACTGTCTGATCCTTTTTAAAGTCTGTCTCATGATATTTTTCAATTATCTTTTCCAGTTCGCTCTCAAATCCGTTTTCTTTCAAAAATTCCAGTTCCATATCCAATGCCTTTGATATTGGTCTGAATTTCATCTCTATGAGTTCTTTCCCCAAAGTTGTCCACGGCATTAATTCCCCGTCAAGAATCAGCATTTTTATCTTGTTATCCTTCATATAACCGGAAAATTTTTCTGTCATACTGTTGTATATCCCTTGCAGATCAAGGTTTTTTATTTTATAGCCGTTACGGCTTACTGCAAAGCACTCCTCCTCTTTGGCAAAGAGATACAGCGTACATCGTGAACCCATGTACTTAGGTTGTAATACTACCTTATCAATACCATTCTCTACAAAATAATCAAGACCGTTTTTCAAAGATTCAAGGCTGTTATCTGCCATATCTTTATCTGCTGGAGACATTGTTCCTGAAATAAAATTAATATGGTTTTCAGCAATATAATTCAATCTGTACAGATCATTTTCAGACAGCTCGTTTACATTAACGTTTTTCCGTCTGCTAAACAAAGATTCCAGCTTTTCCGAATCATTTCCTTCTTCTGAAATCACACTGTTGTATATAGGTTTGAACCCGTTTATTACAATTGATGTAAGCCTGTTTTTATACACAGCCCCGCTGTCAATATGACATTTATTCTTTATGGTAAAAGGATTTTTGGCAGCTATATGTCCGAATATATGATAAGGATTATTATAAACTGCTTCTTCTGCGAGAAACTGGAGCTGCTCTTCAGTGGATTTTTCTCTTTCCAGCCTGAAAGCCCTTTGTTTTTTCTGAGATTTACTATCCAGCTTTCCGAGATATTTTACTTTTGCCGGTGCATGTGTCACTATAAAAGACGATCCCTTAAAACCAATTCTTTTTACAAAAGGCTTTGATTCCAAAAACAGCTTTTCAAACTTCTGAAATAATTCTTTATCCTCTTCAAAAACCGGGATAGAATCAAAAAAGTTCTCCATTATTTCTTTCTCTACACCTTTTATATTCCCCATTATTTTATTATATACAAAATTTTCATGATTACCTTTTAAAAGAATAAAATATTCGCTGTTTTCAAATAAAAATTCTGTTATCTCCTTTGTTTTCTTTCCTTTATCTATCCAGTCACCAAGCAGAACAAACTTAATTTCTTCTTTTACTTCAGGCGCAACATTTATTTTTCCGTCTTTCAGGTGAAACCCATAGTTCCCAATTAATTTTACCAAAGTATCCACACACTCATGCACATCTCCGATTATTACATATTTCGTACTCTCATCAAGAAGACATCCTGTATAAGTTTCCATATCAATGATTTCCACCTGAAATTCTTCTTTTTCATTGATTTTCTCTTTTACTCTGTGTATCTGATTATAGTTTTCCCTTGATAATGAAGGAAGAACCTCTTTCTTTAATCTCTGTATATGCTTGGTTATTACTTTTTTGCTTCTTTCCGACTTATAATATTCCTCTCTGTCTTTATAGTCAAAAACAATAACCTCTATGTTATAATGATTCTTTTTCGCTGTTTCTATTACACTGTTTCTGAATTCCAAAGAAAGTCCTGTTGTATCTACCACTACGAATTCAGCATTAACAGGATATGATGTTACCATCTTAAGTTTTTCCTCAAGAAGAGAAAAGGCCTGTCCGCTTGATTCCATCATTATTTCATCATATTTATCATAATCACGGCCTAATATTTCCTGTCTTATAGAATCTGACGACAGATATTGTACATTGGCATAAAAATTTTTCTCAGGAAGTGAATATTCCAGCTGCGGAATCAGTATATTTTTAGCAAAGGTACTTTTTCCGCACTCTGTGGGTCCTATAAGCATAAAGACCGTATGCAGCTGTGTTCTTATTTTCATCTGTTTTCCTCCTTATTCCCCTGTATTCTTTTTATTATTACTCCCTGTGTAGTGGAAATATCATTTACTTTATCCCCTATTTCCACATACGAAATTTCTTCATTTTCCAATATGCCGGAAATCCAGTTTCTAAATTCTTCTCTCCCGAATTCCCATTTATGGTCATCATGTCTTAATTCTTCATTTAATTCATAAAATTTGTTAAATTCCTGATTTGGAGTAGTTATTATCAGGGTTTCAAAATTTATATTTCTGCAAATTGATCTTATCAGAATTTCAGCATCTTCCAGAGGCATATGTTCTATTACTTCTGTAAGAATAACGTCGCTTAATTCATTATTGTAATCTTCAATATATGATTCCAGAGATGTATATGTAAAAATATTATCCAGTTCCCTTTTTACAGCATTATTTCTTACTCTTTCCAAAAGTGACTCATTGATATCCACAGCTATATATTCATGTTCTATATTTCTGGCAAAATTAAGTGCATAAAACCCTTCTCCGCACCCTATATCTATAATTTTTTTATTAAACTCAAGCTTTTCTTTTATAAAATCCCTTCTTTGGTAAGCTGTATTTCCAAATGCAAATCTGATTCTGTATCTTTCGCTCTGTTCCAGCTCATCTCTGAAATCCCTGAACCTTTTTCTTGATGTAAGAAAATTCTGGACAAACAGGTTTCTTATATAAAAAGGTGCGTCTATTCTCTGCAGAGATGATATATACTTTTTCAGCATAGAATCAGGAATATCAATATACTCTTTTCCAAACATTGCAAAAAACAGGAATAATACACTGCTGACACTGATTAATTCTTCCAGTGTCTTTTCAGTTCTTATTTCCAGTTTATAACTTTTATCCGATATCCCTTCTATTTTGAAATCAAAATCCCTGAAATGCTTTTGAAAAAAGGCTATATAGTGAACCCTCTGCAGATGTATCATGTTTATCATAAGAGTATTCCTAAATCCCGGTATATCCCGTTCATTATCTTTTTTCACAAGACTTCCCAAAAACTCTGTTATCATATTCAAAGGAATCAACGGCGAATTATATCTGGATAGATTCAAGTATTCAAAATCTTCATCAGGATGCTGCTTAAAAGAAATTTCGTTATCTGCATCCTTAAAATAAATATTATATGTTTCATTATCGGAATACCAGCCATATGCTGTACCCTTCCTGATTTCCCTGAAAATCATACCATTTCCCGGATTTTTCTTTATAAGAAATGAAAAATCAGGATTTGTTGATCTTAACTGCATAACTGCCATCTTTTTTCTCCTTCTTTCCTTTTGTGTAAAATAACCATATTATAACAGAATTATATCTGTTAATCCATTTTTACCTTTAATTTTTTTCAACTAAATATTTCAAATAAGAATATTCAAAGAATTTTATGTTATACTTTAATAACTAAAAAAAGAAAGCGGGGCAGAAAATGAAAAGATTACTGTTTTTATTTATTTCGGTTTTGCTGCTTTTTAGCTGCAGCAGTATTTACAATACCGGCAACTCGAAAAATAATGTATCTTCACTTGAAAATACTTCATGGAGATTAACAGATATATCAGGAGAAAAGATCCCACCGAAACCTGATAATGAAAGATTCGGGAACTTTACCCTGAATATCGGCACTGATTCAATAAACGGTTCTTCAGGTATTAATTCATTCTTTGGTTCATATACACTTGATAATGGCAAAATTATTACGAAAGGTATAGCGGGAACTCTAATGGCAGGACCTGAGGATCTTATGAAACTGGAAGGAAGATATTTACATGCGTTAAATAATATTAAGAGTTATAAGATTATTAATAACACTCTTAAAATAGAATCTGATACTGAGACACTGACTTTTCAAAAAGTAGTGAAGTAACTATTCTATCAAATGATTTTTTGCTTTTACAGCTTAAAATCATTTTTTATTTTTAAGATTTGTTTTATTTTTTACCTCCAACGGGTACACTCCGTAATGTTTTTTAAAAATCTGAGAAAAATAACCGTAATTTTCATATCCAATCATATTGGCTACCTCTGAAACTTTCATATTTCTATCCCTAAGCATGCTGTATGCCCTGTCAAGTTTGATATTTTTAAGAAATTCATGCATTCCCATTCCGGTTTTTTCCTTGAATTTTTTGCTTAACTCTCCCCTGTTTATATAAAATTTCTTGTGTATCTTTGCCAGCAGATCAGGTTCATTATAATTATTTTCCATATAATCCACAACATTTTCAAAAATATCACTTTCATAGTCGTCTATTTCAATAATAGATTTAATGAAAACAGTTATTATTCCGCCCATTCCTTCATTTACTTTGGAAAAAGCAAAGAATTTTTTCCCCCATTTTGCTTCATATCTCATTACCAGATCCAGTATATTGAGCAGTTTTTCCTGTGTATTTCTTATAAACTTTTTTTCATTCGGAACCAGATTTTCTCTAAGATAACGTACACTCTTGCTTACATCTTTATCCTCATTAAAATTATCCAGATATGTTTTACTCAGTACCATTATGAGCATTTTTATTTTTCTGCCCGGCGAGGGAATAAAAATTTCCTTTGTTTCACTCCCGCCATAACTCAAAAACAGCTCCCCGGCCTTCAGGTTATAGCTTTCTTTTTCCGAATATTTTACTGTTATTTCTCCCTCTTTCAAAAAACAAATTATCAGGCAGTCTCCAAAGCTTTTATTACTGCATTCATAATAATTTTTCACTTTAGCTTCTATTTTTAACAGTTCCACCCCTTCACACATTACCTGATGAATAATATTTCCTTTGTCATCACCGTTCAATATATGGTATTCCCTTTCCGTGGAGCCTATTTCCACCTCGTCTACCATATATTCAAGTGATTTCAAATATTGCTGACAATAGTTCTTCATATTTTTTACCTCCAAGCTTAACATTCGTCTAAAGGCAATTTTTATAATAATTTTTTATTGTTGAAAAATTTTTCTTTTCCTCTATTAATATACCTGATTTGAAACAATTGTCAAGTTTATTTATGCCTAACTTTTTATTTATAATATAATTAATTCTACTGTTTTTTTTACTAAAATATGAATTTTAAAAAAGAACTGCCGGTAAAATCCGGCAGCTTTATATACTTTATGCATAATTATTTTCTATGTTGAAATTTTGGGCTGTAAACTGTAAGCTCCTCGAAATCATACCCTTTATTTCTGTAATAATCAATTATTGACTGTAATGCATCTGCTGTTGTTGTTTTTGCAGCACTGTCATGCATTAATAAATTTATCTTCGTAGCACCGCAGCTGGTAGCATTTTTCACCAGAACATCAACCGGACGCTTGTTTCCTGCTGCATCAGTACTGTCACAATTCCAGTCCTGATAGACGAATCCTTCTTCATTTAGTCTGTCGATAATCTTTCTTAGTGTAGCTTTTTTTACTATTGCATTGCTGGAACCGCCGGGAAATCTTGTTACCTTTGCATCCACACCGGTTTTTTCCATTACTGAATCATGAATCTTGTATAAATCCTTAAAGAATGCTTCTTCAGATGCATAAACTTCTTTATAATTATGAGAATATGTGTGAAGTGCTATTGCGTGCCCCTCGTCCACTATCTTCTTATACATATCGGAATTATGACCTATTACAAAGAAAGTAGCCTTTATATTATTTCTTCTCAGAATTTCCAGAATTCTCTCTGTATTATGAGGAGTCGGTCCGTCATCAAATGTAAGATATATTACTTTCTTATTTGCCAATTGTTCTGTAAGCTCTGATCTTAATGCTTCATTTTCATGCTCAAGTTTCATTAATGTATCATTAGTTTCTTTTTCCTGCCTGTCAAGTGCCGCAATCTCTGTCTTTAATCCGTTTATTTTGTCTGTTGCTTTCTTATCACTGAGTAAAATACGTCCTGCATCTCCCAGTGTAAGAACACTTACTGCCAATATAAGAAAAATCAGTATTTTTTTCATCACTTCTTACCTTCTTTCAGCTCTTTCAGATCTTTATTTTCATCTTCAAATCTTTTTAACTTTACCCCTGTGAGCTTGAATTTTTCCTCTTTTTCTTTTTTCTCGGCAAGCAGTTTAGTTACTTCTTCTTCCTTGACTTCCTTTTTTACTTTTACTACAAAATGCGAATAATACTCAGCTGCGCCTGAAATTACCAACACTGCTGATAATATTATCAGTACTTTTTTCATCTTTTCCTCCTTAAATTACAAGTTACCTGTTTAGCTCCTATCTGAATAATATCATTTATTTAAATTTTTTTCAATTATGTTTTATTATTAACTCCAATTTATATCTACCTAATTTCACATTTTTTTTAGTATTTCTCTTTATTTTTGAACGTTTGATCTATTTTCTGTTATTCATTAATATTGTACCAAAAATTAATCATTAAAAAAAATTAATTATTATTTTACTTAAAAAGATATTTTTTGACTTTTTATTCTATTTTTAGTATACTATCATGTAAGAGTTATCTTTTATATTACAATAAAACTAATTTTTTATATAAAGGGATGCCGTTATGGTATTCTCTTTTTTAAATAAATATATTAATTAAGGAGGAAAAAGACTTGAACTTAATGTGGCGTTATGCAAAAAAGTACAAAAATTATATTTTCTTAAATTTTCTATGTGTATTTAGTTTCATTCTTATTGAACTGGGACTTCCTACACTTCTAGCCAGAATAATTGACAAAGGTCTTGTTCCCAAAGACTTTGAAGTAGTAAAAACAACTTCTCTCTGGATGCTTGTGATTTGTTTTGTCGGACTTGCCGGACTTATTCTGCTTGCTTTCTGCGGGAGTAAAATCTCTACCAGTGTAATCAGAGATATACGTGATGATGTATTTTCCAAAATACAGGAATTCTCTCACGAGGAATATGATGACTTCGGTATATCATATCTTATTACAGCTACTACAAATGATGCATTTCAGGTAATGACTTTCCTGCAGATGATACTCCGTATGGGAATGATCACACCGCTGATGTTTGTATCCAGCTTTTTTATGATTATATATAAGAGTCCTTCACTTTCAGTTAGTGTTATTATGGCAGTACCATTTTTACTTATGGGAGTTATTCTCATAGGAAAATTTTCTGCTCCTCTGTCAGAGGCACAACAGAAAGGACTGGACAATATTAATACCAATCTTCGTGAAAATCTTACTGGACTAAGAGTAATACGTGCATTTATAAATGAAAAGTTTCAGGAAGGGCGTTTTGAAGCGATAAATAAAACATATTCAGAAATTTCAAAAAAATTGTTTAAACTTATGGCTGCTCCACTGCCGGGATTTTCTTTTATTTTCAACATTATACTTGCTGTAGTTATATGGTTTGGAGCAAAACAGATAGATATCGGTCAGCTTCAGGTAGGAGAACTTGTTGCATTTATTGAGTATATTTTTCATGCTCTGTTCTCTTTTATGCTGTTTGCTACTGTTTTTATGATGTATCCCAGAGCAGCAGTTTCAGCACACAGAATAGCCAGAATACTTGACACGGTACCAAGAGTAACTGAAAATGAAAACGGGATTACAGAAAGCACTACACATGGTTATATCACATTTGAAAATGTGACTTTTGCCTATCCCGGAAACAGTGACGAACCAATATTAAGAAATGTAAGCTTTACTGCCAGTCCCGGTGAAACAGTGGCTTTCATAGGCAGTACAGGAAGCGGAAAATCTACGCTTATACAGTTAATACCTAGATTTTATGATGTTACAAAAGGAAGAATAATAATAGACGGCACTGATGTAAGAGATTATAAATTAAGCGCCCTTCGTCAAAAAATTGGTTTTATACCGCAAAAGGCCCTGCTTTTCACAGGAACTATAGCGGAAAATATCAAATATGGTAAACATGATGCTACGCCTGCTGAAATCGAAGCTGCATCAAAAACAGCTCAGGCTCTGGATTTTATAAATCAGAAACCTGATAAATTCGGTGAATTTCTTGCCGAAGGCGGAAGCAATATGTCCGGCGGTCAGAAACAAAGACTTTCTATAGCAAGAGCAATAGTGAAAAAACCTGATATTTACATATTTGATGATTCATTTTCTGCCCTCGATTATCAGACTGATGCAAACCTTCGTACAGCTTTGGGGGACATTACAAAGGAATCTACTGTATTAATTGTTGCACAGCGTGTAAGTACCATAATGAATGCAGATAAAATACTGGTTCTTAATGAAGGAAATGTTGTTGCTGAAGGTACCCACAGGGAACTCCTGAAAACATGTGATATTTACTACGATATAGCTTCATCACAGCTTACAAAGGAGGAACTGGAATGAAAAAAGTTATTTCTAATTTAAAACGTCTGGGAAAATATATAAAACCATATAAAGGACATTTTATACTGTCACTTTTTCTTACAGTAATTGCTGTAGCAGCAAATTCGCTTATTCCTTTTATGGTAGGACTTGCAATTACAGAAATGGCTTCTAATGTAGCCGATATGCTGAAAGGAATAGAAGGAGCCGGAGTTAATTTTCCTTATGTTGGTAAAATAATAATAATTACCTCGCTGATTTCATTATTAAATCAGCTTGCCACATATTTTTCAAGCTTTTTTATGACTGATGTGGTACAGGGAAGTATGAAAGATCTGAGAACTGATATTGATGAAAAAATAAACAGACTTCCTATTTCATATTTCGACAGAAACCAGCAGGGAAATATATTAAGCAGAATTACAAATGATGTAGACACTATAAGTAACGCTATGCAGCAAAGTCTTATACAGATTATCACATCACTTTTAGGAATTGTATTATCAGTGGTTATGATGTTTATTTTATCTGTATCCATGACTTTAATTGCAATATTAATAATACCTTTATCTATTATAATATCAAGAGTTATTATAAAAAGATCCCAGAAATACTTCAAAGAGCAGCAGAATTCACTGGGAAATCTGAACGGATATGTACAGGAAGCTTATACAGGTTTTTCTGTTATCAAGCTTTATAATAAAGAACAGGATACACTGGAGGAATTCAAAAATATAAACCACAGACTGGCAGGATTTTCATTTAAGGCTCTCTTTAGTTCTGCACTTATAAATCCTCTTGTAGGACTGGTTGTTAACCTCTCATATACCAGTATGGCAATAATGGGAAGTTATCTTGTTATATTCGGTACTATGACAATAGGGGGATTACAGGCATTTATACAGTACATCTGGCTTATTAACCAGCCTATCAGTCAGATTACCCAGCTTACAGGAATTATTCAAAGTTCCGGAGCAGCTACAGAAAGAGTTTTTGAGATATTAGACGAAGAAGAGGAGACTCCTGATCCGGCGGACACTTTATTCCCTGAAACAGTAGAGGGAAATATCAGCTTTGAAAATGTTTATTTCAGCTATAATAAAGAAAATAAACTTATAAAAAATCTGAGTTTTGAAGTAAAAAGCGGACAGACAGTGGCAATAGTAGGACCTACAGGTGCAGGAAAAACCACACTTATTAATCTGCTTATGCGTTTTTACGATATAGACAGCGGTTCAATAAAAATAGACGGTGTGGATACCAGAGAGATGAAACGTTCAGATGTTCGTTCTCTGTTCGGGATGGTATTACAGGATGCATGGCTTTATCATGCAAGTATTTCGGAAAATATTCGTTTTGGTAAACTGGATGCCACGGAATATGAAGTGGTGGATGCTGCCAAAACTGCCAATGTACACCATTTTATCAGAACTCTTCCAAATGGTTATGATATGGTTCTTAATAAGGAAGCAAGCAATATTTCACAAGGTCAGAAACAGCTTCTTACTATAGCACGTGTTGTTATTGCCGATCCGAAGTTTCTTATACTTGATGAAGCTACGAGTTCTGTGGATACAAGACTTGAAGTGCTTATTCAGAAAGCCATGAAAAAAGTCATGAACGGGCGTACAAGCTTTGTTATCGCGCACCGTTTATCTACTATAAGAGATGCGGATCTGATACTGGTTATGAATCAGGGAGAAATAGTAGAACAGGGAACACACGAAACTCTTCTCGCAAATAACGGTCTTTACGAAAAGCTTTATAACAGTCAGTTTGAAGAGGATGAGTAGTTTATTATATTAATAAAAGAAATTTTATAATTTTAAAAAGAGATTATTCCAAAATAAGTGAATAATCTCTTTTCTTTTATATGAATACAGTATTTTCTTTCTTTTCCGCAAATTTAGTTTCAAGCATTACAGTAAAATTTTTCATCATTTCATTGTCAAAATACTTCGCTTCCACAGGACAGATTTTTACACACGCACAGCAGTGAATACATTTTTCTGCATCTGCTATTCTCGGGTTATCAAAGCTTATTGCAGAAACCGGGCATCCTTTTGCACATTTCATACAGTCATAGCATGTCTCTTTAGTTTCAGGCGCTGCTACAATTCCTGCTGATCTTTCTTTATACGGTTTATTCCCGAAAACCTTTAATATTCCGCCATCACTTCCTGTTTTGATTTTTTCTGCTGTTTTTACAGCGAACTCTTCTGCCTCTTTAATATCAGTCATATCAGGTCTTCCAGTCCCGACATTTTTTGAATATGAATGCTCACCTATAAAAGCTCCGGCAGATACCACTTCAAAACCTTTTTCAGTGAAAATATCCCTTGCTTCCAACACTGCATCGTCAAAATCCCTGTTTCCATACACAGCCATAATCACAACAGGATTTCCGCTTCCCTTTATTTTCTCTATAACAGGTTCAAGCAGCAGAGGAATACGTCCGCCGTATACAGGAAAACCAAATACGAGAATATCTTTATTATCAAGCGTAATTTCCCGCCCGCGTCCTTCCGGCAGTGTTAAATCCATCGTTTCCATCTCTGCTTCAAAAAGTTCCGAGAGTTTTTCAGCTGTTTTCGTTGTTAGTTTCTTAGTACAGTGTGTAGGACTAAAGTACACTGCTCTTATTTTTCTTTCCATTTTTTCCACCTCTTTATCTTCCAAAACTACAAAATTCTCTGATTACTAAAGTAATTTGTTAAATTGTATACCTGATTTACTTAATCTTTTTCTTTATTTTCAAACAATCGTTAATATGCATTACATGATGCCTTGTAATAGGGAGAAGCAGCAGTCCCGCCACGGTTTTCTTTCCCCAGAATTCCACAAGCCACACAGCTTCCTCCTTCTCGGAAACACTTTTTTCATCAAGAATCCTTTGAAGGGCATCCTCATCCATCTTCCTTTTCATATCTTTATAAGTAAGATTCCTGATAATTTCCCTTGTCTTTTTCCCCACAGCAGCTCTGTAATTCATTAACTCTTCCTTGTTTATTGCTTTGCTGAATTCTGCTATTTCTTCAGCAGTCAGTGCATTTCCGGTATCTGTTATGATACTGCCTGATTTCTTCAGCCAGTTATCTGTATTTATTACCTGATCACCACCGGCTATAAGAATATTGGCACATATATCTTCAATACGTGTAATATGCCAGATATTATATGCCATTGTTCTTCCTTTATAAGACGAAGAATAATTCTTGAATCCGTCATCGCTCACATCTGTTAATACTTCCTCCAAAAAAGAATATTCTCCGTTTTCTGAAACCTCAGGCATATGAACTATTGAATGAAGACTCAGACAAATATCCATTGCTTCCTGAAAATCCCCTTCCTTTTTTATAATGCTCCTTAACCTTGCCTGTTTAGGATTCCAGTCATTGTTAACACTAAACATATAAAAAAACCTCCAGAATTTTTGATTATTATAAATTATAACAGATATAAAAAATACGAACAAGTAACTTTACTAATATTATAACCCCAAATTTAGAATTTTGCGGCGGAAAATTTATCAAATATAAAAAAAGCTGCTCTTTTAAAAACAGCTTTTGTTTGCTATATGTATGGAAACTCCTCTTTTATTACTCTCAAAGCTTTATTGAGCCTTTCCTCATAATTTCCCGATATAAATTTTATTTTATCTGCAATGTTATGTTTTTTCAGTAATTCTGCCAGTATCTGTTTACCTTTATTACGTTCTTCATCACTGCCGTTTTTCCTCAGTCCGTCCTCCACCCACTGTACATCATTCTCCAGATACAGCCATAAATCATAATTTTGCCTCTTTATAATTTCATTTATAGCTGGGTCTTCACACCCCTCGTATAATTTACAGTAAAACTGTGTGACTATTGCTTCTGTGTCTATAAATACTATCTTATTGGAATATCTCACAGCTTCGTCTTCTAGCTTTTTCTGATGCATCGCTATTTTTATATAATCCTCATATTTAAGGTTATCCTCACTCCCGCCGCATTCCTCATAAACATAATTTCTGCCGTATTCTTCTGCCCATGATGTATTAAAAGCCTTGGCAAGAAACTTTGTAAGTGTGGTTTTACCGCATGACTCAGTCCCTATAAGCACTACTTTTCTGCAAAAAAACGGTCTGACTACTGCAGGAAGATATTCCCAGTTCTTATATGGATTCTCTCTTATCTGTGTTCCTGATATCTTATGCTCTGTTCTTTCCGGATCAATTAATACATGCTCAGCTTCAGACAGAAGGTCTTTGAAAAAACTGTCATAAGATGGTTCTCCCGAAAAGATAAAATCTATTTTTTCAGGAACTGTTTCTTTCAAAAGCCCTGTAAATTCTTTCCAGCCGTGAGGATAGGCAGGAATCTCACTTTCATCAAGGCTTCTTATCTCAATATGCCCTAAATCCTGATAAATCGTATGCAGCCACCTTAGCCTGTCTTTTACAGTAATCTCAGGAATACCGTATTCCTCACATAGTTTTTTATCCCTGCTGCTGTGGCACACTACCACTATGAGCTTATCTGTCTTTGTAGAACTTCTGTTTATAAAGTTTACATGTCCCAAATGCAAAGGCAGAAATTTTCCTATGATAACTCCTGTTTTCCCCATACTGCCCTCTCCTTTTTATATAGTTTTCTCCAGTTATAAAACCCGTAAACTGCATTTATAAGGTAAGCTGTCCACATCATTGTTATATTATAATCCGATTTTATAAAAATCCACATATATATTGCCACTATATCTATTATTATCCATACAATCCACTGTTCCATATATCTTTTTATCATTAGTATCATAGCTGTTACAGATAATACAGTGGTAAATGAATCTGCCATAGGAAGTGTATTATTAAGTTCCCCCAGTATTATTCCGTATACTATTACTGCTATTCCTGACAGTACCGTCCAAAGTATTATTTCCTTTACTGTCATTTTTTCTGCTTTTACTTCCTTGTTTTCGTCAATATTTACACTATTCTTTCCCCACATTATGAACCCTATTATCTGCATAGGAAGAAAGTAGAGTATATTCAGCATAGCTTCCCCGTAATATCTGGAATTATACGAAATAAAACCGTATAATACTACATTTATAATACCAAAATAGTAATTTGTGATTTTTCCCTTAGCTACAAGTATTACAGAAAGCATCCCTGTTATTGCTGTTATAAAACCTAAAACACCCTCTTTTGAATAAATTAATATTACTACATTAATAAGAGTAAAAATTACTAACCAACTTTTTTCAAATAAATTCCAATCTTTAAATATTTTCATAAAAACTCCCCGTTTCTCTATTTTATTTTTTCTTCAAAAGTCCCTTATATTATTCAAATACCAAATATTTACTTTCTATATCTTCCGAAAGCCATACCTTATTTTTGGAAATATAGAATTTTTTACCCTCTTCATACATTTTCCCTGAAAGCACTTTTATTATATATGATTTTCCATGTCTGCTGCCTACATTATATGCAGTGTCGCGATCCTCAGATAAATGAACATGCTGTCTCTTGATCTTCTTTAATCCTTTAGCCTTTATTGCTGCCAGATTTTGTACTGCTGTACCGTGATAAAGAAATTCCGGCGGCTTCACAGCTGTCAGCTCCAAGTCTACCTCTATGCTATGCCCTTGACAGGCTCTTATTTTTTTATAATCTTCGCTGAATTCATATCTCTTTTTATTATTAGTTTTCACTATTTCACTTAATGTATCGAAATTTATTCTTCTTCCTTTTTTATTCATGCCGCTGATCAGGTCTGCCACCTCTGCCCAGCCGTTTTCATCCAGTTTCAGATCTATTGTTTCCGGAGAATGTCTTAATACCAGACTTATGAATTTCCCCAGTTTTACCAAATCTCTAGCCATTTTTTCCTCCTTCCTCTTTCAAAATATCCTCTCTTAACTGAGTTAATATCTCTCCAAGATAATTTTTCCCGCACCATTTACTTCTTCTTTTGCTATCGGGATTTTCTTCGGAAAGCCCTATTCCCCAGATGGTATCATAGGGACTCGCCTCTACCAGTGTTTTTCCTTTTGTTTCCAGCAATGCACTCTTCAAGCTTTCATTTTGTGTGAATTTAGCGTAATTTCCGTTATATACTATATTTTTACACTGTCTTTCCCATATATCTTTATTAAAGTTCTTGACCTTTCTTCCCAAGTCTTTCTGTTCTCTGGGACTTTTAGCTTCAAGTATTTTCGCAGCTATTTTTTCATCTCCGAATAAAACAGCTTTCATATACATCATATACTGTTCAGCACAGTTAAATGATTTTCCCTTTACTTTAAATCCCTTCTTATACCATTGGGAAAAAGGTGAATCACTCTTCCAAAAAAATTCAAATTTTTCCATTTTCATCTTCATCTCCTTATTTTCTATAAATCTATTCCAAGTCTTTTTATTACGTCCGGATCTTCAATCCGAAACTCTTTTTCCACAGGCAGATACTCTTTTATATCCCTGCCCTCATCTCTCATTTTCTTTAGTTCTCTTACCATTGGTGTAATATCTTCTATATGTACAATCCAATTATTCACATAGCTGTCTACTATTTTATCCTTTATGCCGAGCTGAATAGCCCTGTATTCCATCGGCCCTCCAAAAACAGTTCTTTCAGGGTCCCATTGGCATCTTCCGGAAAAATTCCGTTTATCCTTTTCCCAATCTTCTGCTTTTTCATAAACTTTTCTGTCATAATGTGATAAAACCGAGTTTTTTAATATTGTAAGAAATCCTTCTTTTGTAATATCTATAGCAAGAATTCTTTCCTGTCCTTCTTTTTCAGCCCATCCTGCCCTGTACATCATCCATAAAAACGATGGTTTTATCCATGTCATCCTTGTTCTCTTAAAATGATTCCCGAATGTACCGAGTTCCAGTGCTTCATCAGCTATTTCATTTATATATGCCTGATAAACTCTTATTGTATTATCATCATAAAACGCATTTATTTTTCTCATAATTCTCTCCTTGTGTTCAAATATCACTTATATCGGAGTTAACTTTGAAAAGTCTCGATGGTCTGTGACCTGCTTCATCAGAAAATTTTTCTGTCTCCACCACCAGATCTTTTATTTTTCTTCTGAAATTAGCTTTTATCAATTCTTTTCCCAGTATTATTTCATAAACTTTCTGTAACTCTGTAAGTGTAAAGTATTCCGGCATTAAATTAAAAACCAGGTTTGTGTATTCTATTTTATTCCGAAGCCTCATAAGCGCGTATCCTATTATTTTTGCATGATCAAAAGCAAGTTCTCCATTTTCCTCAATCTTTATCCTGTTTTCTCCCCGCTCTTTATTATCCAGTATTAATCCTGCATTCAAAACTGTTTCTTCATTTTCAAGTCTGATTTTCAGCTTATCATTCCCCAAAAATTCATATGTAAGCTTAAACCATGAAACTGCCCTTGCATCTGTATCAGCTTTCAGCTCTGTATTTCCCTGCTTTATCAAAGCCATATATGCTGTACTGATTATTCTCATTCTTGGATCACGCCCTACATCCCCAAAGGTATACAGCTGTTCCATATATATATTTTCAAGATTTGTCTCCTCTTTTAATTCTCTGTATGCACTTTCTTCCACACTTTCGTTTATTCTTACAAAGCCTCCGGGAAGCGCCCATTTATTTATAAAAGGATGTTCTCCTCTCTGTATAAGCAGTAAATATAAATTTTGTTCGGGATTCTTTCTGTAGTTTCCCGTTTTCGTTTCAAATATACTGAATATCACATTGTCCACTGTGACTGACGGTCTCTTAAATTCAGAAGGATTATAGTTTTTTAGAAAATCCTCTTCGCTTATGTGCTTCTTATCTTCCTTAGTTTCCATTTTAATACCTCCTTTTTTTGATATTATCATTTTGATATTATCAAATATATAATATCATTTTTTTAGAATATGTCAAGTTTTTTTTTGTTTTTTTATTTCCTGTGAAAATCTTCCGGCAAAATCTGTTGTTTTCAGCTTTGATTTTTTTATATATTTAAATAAAAAAAGACTATATCAAAAAAATCTAAACTTTTTTGACACAATCTTTTATAAAAACTGCTGATAATAACAGAATCAGTATTTTATTCTTTTATAAGCTGTAATATCTGACCAGCTAAATAACAGGCATATCTCCTATTAGCTGTTTGAATAATATTTTTTTATTCCAGTATTTACTGTTTAATTTTATACTCTTCAAATTATATCTGACTTTATTTCAAATTGAGTGTTTTAATCCAGTCAGAAACATCCTGTGCACAATCCTGTACCGAATTTCTTGAGACAGAAAATCCATTACTGACAACCGAAGCTTTTGGCTGTAGTCTGGCTATAGTATTAACAGTATTTGAAAAACCGCTTCCTCCGTGAGTATTGAACGGAATAATTGTTTTACCGGCAAAGTCGTGTTCCTGAAAAAAGGTATACATTACCATCGGCATATCTCCCCACCAATTTGGGTAGCCTATAAAAATTGTATCGTATTCTGTAAGGTTTTCAATTTTCCCTGCCAATTCCGGTCTTGCATTTCTGTTTTGTTCTTCTTTTGCCATATCTACCAGAATCCTGTGATCTGTCGGATATGCTGTTTTCGGTTCTATTCGGAAAATATCACCGTTTGTATTTTCCTGAATTAAAGCAGCAACATACTGTGTATTCCCCAAAACTTTACCATCTATTACCACAGTACTGTTCGCCTCTTCAGCACTCATATTATCCGGCTTAGCAGTTTCCGGCACTGAAAAATAAACCACTAAAATTTTTGAACTTTTCTGAACTGCTGTTCTTTCCTTCACGAGATTTGTACTGCTGTTATTACAAGCACATAAACTAAATAAAAAAATAAAAATTATTGACATAACAGGTAATTTTTTCATAAAAATTGCTCCTTTCAGGGTTTTATCGCTAAAATATTAAACTGTTAATTGAAGTGTAGCACTTGGTGTTAACTCTAAGTCAAGCTTTTTTTTATTCTTTGTCTCTATTCTCTTCATCTTTTAAAATACATCATTATTTGGAACTTGTTTCTATTTCTGACCGCAGCTCCTCTAAAAATTTTTTACTGGTTTTTGAAAATACCTGTGATTTTTTCCATACAATATATACACTGACTTCTAACTTTGGTTCTAATGGTCTAAAACATAAAACACTGTCTCCGGTAGTATTTATTAATTTATCAAGACATAATGCGTACCCTGCCTCTTCTTCCACCATAAGTGATGCATTATAGATCAGATTATAACTGCTTACGACATTCAGACTATCCAGATCTTTTCCTACCCATTTGGAAATATCTTCCCTGACCAGCGTTTGTCTGGAACAAATAAGTGGTATATCAAGTAAATCCTGCGGCTTTATAACTGCATTTTTGGCAAGAGGAGAATCTTTTCTCATTAACAGACCCCAAATATCCGTTTTGGGAAACTTCATATATTCATATTTGCTTATATCAACAGGAGCTATTAATATTCCAAAATCCAGTAATCCCTTATCAAGCCTTTCCAGAATATCATCTGCATTTCCGCTGAATAAATGATAGCATATATACGGATGTTTTTTTTGCAGTTTCTTTGATATTTGCGCTATAATCCGCATGGCATCACTTTCACCGCCGCCTATAAAAATATCCCCGCTTATTATTTCATCAGTATCCATAATTTCTTTTTCTGATTTTTCAACTAATTCAAGGATTTCTTCTGCTCTTTTTTTTAATAAAACTCCTTCATCAGTAAGGCTTAAGTTTCTTTTCCCCCTAATAAACAGTTTTTTTCCCAGTTCTTCTTCTAATTCCATAATCTGTCTTGAAAGAGTCGGCTGAGTTATATGTAAAATCCGGGCAGCTTTTGTTATATTTTTTTCTCCTGCAACAGCAAGAAAATATCTTAAAACTCTAAGTTCCATATGTTATCCCTTCTTTGTTTCAAATAATATATAGTATATCTTTTTCTACCATACCTGTAAAGCATGGTTTTCTATTTAGAATAAGTATTTGATATGGCTGTATTTTTATTTTATAATTATTAATAACAGCAGACAGTTTATTTATACATATAAAGCTTTTTAAAAATTATAATTATAAAGGAGAGTACCGATGAATCTAAATGATTTTTTATCCCATCTCAACAGCCGGAAACCTGTAACGGCTAATTCTAAAATCCATGAATTTATGACTCAATTGAGTCAGGAAGCTATGAAAATAACTACTGTATTAAATAATTCATATCATACGCCGGAGGAAATACAGTTACTTTTTTCTAATTTAACCGGAAAACCCGTGAATAAATCATTTTCTATATTTCCGCCGTTTTACACTGACTGCGGCAAAAATATTACTATTGGTAAGAATGTATTTATTAATGCAAGCTGTCATTTTCAAGACCAAGGCGGAATCTATATAGGAGACGGCAGTTTCATTGGTCATAATGTGACCCTTGCCACTCTTAACCACGGCTTGAAGCCTGATGACAGAGGGACTCTTTACCCAGCTCCGATCATCATAAATAAAAATGTATGGATTGGAGCAAATGTAACCATCTTACCCGGAGTAAAAATTGGTGAAAATTCAGTTATTGCAGCCGGTGCTGTTGTAACAGAAGATATTCCTGAAAATGTTGTAGCCGGAGGTATTCCTGCTAAGATCATTAAAGAAATTTGAAGTTCCTGAAATAAAGAAAAGCTTTCATGTGTAGGATTAGATGTTTACACAGAAGATAGGAGGATATAAAAATAAATAAATCTCTTAAAATAAGCATTGTTTTTTTAATGAATTTTTGCATACTATCATGTAATCAAAATAGTCAGGAAAGGAAAACAATGGTCAATAATAACGAATCTTTTCAAAATAACAGTATTATTAAAAAAGATGAAAAATTAGAAATTAACATAGAGATAGGTGGCACGACACTAACGGCTTTATTGGAAAACAACGAAACAACTCATGATTTTCTTAAATTGCTGCCTGTGACTATTACAATGAAAGAACTGTACGAAAGTGAAAAATATGCTGAGTTGTCTGTGCAGCTGCCAAGAGCCGGGGCGACCCGCCAAGGTTATGAAGTAGGAGACATTGGATATTGGGCACCTGGAAATTGCCTTGTTATTTATTACAGGCAAACCGGCGAAATCATAAACGGACTTCAAATAATAGGTAAAATTAATGAGAATATAGATGTTTTTGAAAAATATAAAGGTTCTGTTGAAGTCAGGATAACCAAATCTGAATAGTAATAATGAAACAGCGGAAAATTTAATAAGTTAAAGGTATATTTTAGATTTTAACAGGCTTAACAGATAGTTTTTATACATTGAAAGAATTTAAACAGATAAGGAGCTTACACTCCTTATCCATATATTTTATATATCAAAATTCATCATTTTATCTATTTAATTTATCTAAAACCCATTAACTTTAAATTTGCTTTCCTTACTATCAAAAAAACAGGGATAAAAAAATCCCTGTCTATGCTGATTTTATTAGATCTGTTAATTTTATACAAAATCCTCGGCAATCTCTGACTATCTTATTAAAATAAAAATTCTGACAATCAAATTTAACTCTGATTTTCTAACTCTATTACCATCTTTATTTAAATTTTTTTCTTAGTTAGAATTTGAAATTTTATCAAGCTTATTTATAAGCTCTTTTTCATCAGCTGTCAGAACTATATCAGACAAAGTCACATATTTATCAGCTTTATACCAACTATACTTCTTTTTAAAATAATTCTGAAGGTCTTTATCCTTAAAGTCATATCCTCTCAACGCATATGGAATATTTCTGATCTTTCTCTGTTCATCTTTTGAGTATTTGCTTAGATTTTCTGACAGATATTCTTTTATCTCTTTTCTCACTGCTGTTATTGCCTCGGTTTTTTCTTTGTAGTATTCTGCCTCTTCCTTTGAGACATTTACATTTTTACTGATAGAATCATACCAAAAAAATTGTGAGAAATATTTTTTTAATGCAGAGTCAGAAAAATCATATCCTGCCACAGCATATGGATAATTCCGGATTATTCTGATATCCTCGTCGCTTAGCTGATATATTTCATCAGTATATCTTCCATAAATATAAGTCAGTTCATCTTTATAAATATATTTACCCTGTTTAGACCCCGGCAAAAAATCCAAAAATCCGTTATGAAAACTACCTTCATGAATATTTATATCAAAATCCGGAGAAAAGTTTTTCGTTTTATAACGCACATAACCATTTTTTACCTTAACCAAAACATTCATGTCATATTCTTCATATCTATAACTCAAATTAAGGTCTGTCATTCTGCCTTCGCCGACTATTTCCCAGTTTATTTTTTTATTATCTTTCCAAAATGTATAAGGAAGCATAAAAAGACTGTTATTTCCCATATCGATTACAAGTTCAAAATCCTCAACCCTTTTATTTTTCCATTTTGAGATAGTTGTTATGACATATTCATAGTCTTTTCCGTCTACACCGCCGGAACCGCTGTATATATAGCTGTGCTCTACTATATTTCCACCTTTTTTAAACTGTGCATCAAAATAATACACATATCCGTTTACACTATGTTCAGATGATTCACTCATTTTTTCAGCTTCTTTTTTCAAAATGCTGTTAGTTTTGAAAGGTGATTTATCAAACTCTTCTACCATTGAAATTACTTCTTTTCCATTTACCTTAGTTTTAAAATCAGACATAGACAGCTGTCCCTGCTGTTCATCAGGCGGAGTTATAAAGCCTATTTTCTTCATTTCATCTTTTGGACTTTCAAAAACAAATTTTACATTTATTTCCATTCCTTTTTCTGTTAGTTTCATAACTATCTTTTCACTTTTAATAGAAGAATCAGACATTTCCAAAGGTATTAGATGTTCCCCTTCCGAGCCGAATTCCCAGTCATTTGAAAAGACAATACAGCAAAATGCTGTTAGTATCAAAAATATTACTTTCTTCATCCCATTCTCCTTTTTATTTATTCCGGATCATCTTTCCGAAATACTATACTTTTTCTTTAATTCATTTGCTTTTTTTCTGGTTTTTGGACTGGAATTTTTCAAATTATCCAGTATTTTTTTATCTATCTCTTTTTTAAAAGATGTTTTTTCATAAAATTCGTCAAATATAACAAACATGTCATAAAGAAGAAGTGCCTTCTGATTTTCTTTGAATTTACAGATTTTCTCCATATCCAGATAAAGTTTTATTACTTTATCAATGTAATCAGACCGCTGTTTCAGTATTTTTCCGGTACACACCACGCAATCCCTTGCTGTGGTGATCTTTTCATCATTAATAAACATAAAATATCTATCTGAAATCCTGTCAAAATATTTTTCTTTATCCACCTTAATAAGATTAGAAATCATCACCAGACCTATAGTTCTGTGATAAGAATTGTCATGATCAAGCAGCTTTTCGAAATTTTTCCAGTCATTGTAAAATAATTCCGGATTACGGCTGGTCGCTCTGTCAAGAATATAATAACAATGATAGTAAACCATAATATGTTTATGAGTCAGCATCTGATTTACTATTTCCCTGCGGATTTTTTCATCTTTCAGGACAATATCCGTATACTTTTCTATATTCACATTCGCATCTGATATTTCCCTGATAAGATTTTCTCTATCCATAATTCCTCCTTTAACTGAACGAATTACTCTATTATAACATAAAATAAAATTTTTCTTTACTAAATCAGTAATACTGTTTCATTTTTTTTACATAATATCCGGATATTTTTTATAATAATATAATTAACTTGATTTTTTATTCTATATATTATAAAATTTAGGTGCTAAAAATTTTTTTATTTTTAACAGATTATATTTTTTGTATAATTTGTGTGACGGGCTGAAATGCCCGTTTTTTTTATTACCACACAGTGATGATATATAAAATATATTGACTTTTTCCTAAGGTACCTGTAAAATTTATATATAAATAAAAAAGCGGAGGAAATCCAATGGATGAAAAAAAATTAAATCTTTCCAGCCAGTTTGCAGGTCTTACCTGGCTTATGCATAAATATCACCAGCGCGGTCACCATAAATTATTTGGTCCGGGTGCTGCCCCGCACAGAGGACAGGGAAGAGTGATAAAACTTTTGAAAATACACCCGAAAATTAATCAGAAAGATCTTTCTTATCTGCTTGATATACGTCCGCAGTCTTTGGGGGAATTATTATCTAAACTGGAAAAAAACGGCTATATATTACGTACTCCATCTGAAACTGATAAAAGAGCAATGATCATAGAATTAACAGAAAAAGGGCAGGAGCTTCCTGAGGATACAGAATCAGACTTTGATTTCAGTTCTGTTTTTGACTGCCTGAATGCTGAGGAACAGGTCATTCTCAGCGGATATCTTGAAAGAATCACAAAATCTCTGAAAGAAAATATAAAAAGTGAAAACTCAGATCAGGATCCCCGTGAAAACGGATTTGATCGTTTCTTTACAGAAAAAGGTATGCGCAGAGGATTTGACTTTCCGCCTTTCGGCAGACCGGGACCTCATCATCATAAAAAAAACAATGATAAAAAATAAGAAAATATTTTATTTCTAATAATTTATTATGCAAATTCCCTTGTTATTTCAGGGAATTTTTTTATTTCGAAAAAATAAACAGGTACCTTAAAAAAATTCTTGACATTTTAGAAAGGTACCTGCATAACGAAATAGTAAGGTACCTTTGAGATTAAAAATTTTAGGAGGAAAAGATATGAATAATACTAATAAAAAAGAAAATAACCTATTTAAAAAATTTGCTGCTATGATGTGGATTTTACACAGATATCATCAAAAAAACCATCATAAAGCTGAAAATAAAAGAAACAGTTATGTAAAATATGCCGAAAGCAGAATTTTAGCTTTGCTGAAGTTACAGGAAAATATTGATAAAAAAGATCTTATGTTTATTTTGGGCATTCCAAAACATCATTTTGAAGAAGTCCTTGGTAAAATGAATACGGAAGAATATATTTCTCTTACTGATTCTGAAAATGACAGTACAGTTCTCGTCAAACTCACTGAAAAAGGAAAGACAGCAGAAATTAAAACCGAAAAATCTGAATTTAATTCAATATTCGATTGCCTTTCAGATGAAGAAAGAGAGAATTTAGGACAGTACATTGATACTATAATTTCTTCTGTTAAATCAAAATCTGACAGTGATTCTGAAGAAGAAAACGGATTTTTTGGAGAGTTTCTGGGAGAAGACTTTCACGGGAAAGGTTTTAGACATCCGTTTTTCCACAGAGACAGAGAATTCGGCGATTTTGAAAGAGATTTCGATATGAGAGATGAAAGATGCGGACATGGACACGGGCCTCACGGTCGTCCTGACTTTGACAGAAACAGAGATTTCAGAGGTTCTGATAGAGGTTTCGATATGAGAAATGAAAGATGCGGACATGGACATGGACACGGACCCCATGGACATCCTGAATTCGACAGAAATAGAGATTTCAGAGATTCTGAAAGAGACTTTGATATGAGAAACGAAAGATGCGAACATGGACATGGACACGGGCCTCACGGTCGTCCTGACTTTGACAGAAACAGAGGTTTCAGAGGTTCTGATAGAGGTTTCGATATGAGAGATGAAAGATGCGGACATGGACACGGAAATTTTGATTTTTTCAATTATAAAAAAAGATAAATATTCCCCGTATAATGTAGAAGCTTCAAAAAATTATAAAATAATTACCGGTAAAATAAAAATACTGCAATATGATAAAATTCTTATGCAGTATTTTTTATATTTCCCTAAAAATCCTAAATAAATCTAAACTCTAAAAATAATCTAAAAACATATCTATAATACATTTTATTATTCATCTCCGTCTACTTCCATAAGAACTTTTATAAAAAATGCCTCTCTTCCATAGAGTTTCCAAAACATTTCCGGAGCATCACCAAGGGCTATTTTATGTGTTATCAGCGGTTTTACATCTATCATACCTTTACTCATATAACCTAACGCAGTATCCCACTCTTTTCCCGGAAACGGAGCAGATATAGAATTCCATGATCCTGCTACTTCCAGTTCATTTCTTATTATTTTTTCAAAATTTTCTCTCGGCAGCAGTACATCTCCGTAAGGAATCCCAAGCAATAAAACTGTTCCGCCTTTCACAGCCATAGAAAAGGAATTAGCAATTCCCGATACATTTCCCGAAGATTCCACAACTGTATTCACACCCCTGTTTCCTGTTAATTCCATAAATTTTTGAAAATAACCTTCTTCAGTCACATTAAAAATATGATCTGCTCCTGTATTTTTAGCGACTTCGAGTTTCCCGCTGTCTGTATCAAATGCGAAAACTTCCGCAGCTCCGAAAATTTTTGCCCACTGTACTGCCAAAAGTCCGATGGTTCCGCAGCCTACCACTGCTACACTGTCTCCGGCTTTTATATTTACCTGATTATACCCATGAACCACCACACATGACGGTTCTATAAGACTGGCAGTATCATAGTCCATATTGTCAGGTATTTTTATCACATTAGCTTCCGGAATCTTAATATACTCTGCAAAAGCTCCTTTTTTATGTCCTCCGAGTACCTTTAAATCAGTACATTTGGAAAATTTCCCCTGTCTGCAAAATTCGCATTCATAGCAGGGAAAGCAAGGACAGGCAGTGACTCTGTCCCCTTTTTTCAAACTTTTTACTCCTTTTCCAGTCTCGGCAATAACTCCGGAAAATTCATGCCCCCATGTTAATCCGGGATTATACGAACCGATTTTACCGAATCTTGATATATCTGATCCGCATATTCCTGCTGTTTTCACTTTTATTATTATATCATCTTCATGTTCTATTACAGGTATTTCAACATCTTCATATCTTACATCCTGTTTCCCGTACAGGTTTAATGCTTTCATTTCTGACGCCTCCTGTTATTTTGTCCAATAATTCTCATTATAAATTTCGCTAAAAATTTTTTTATTTCAAGAATTTTAATTGGATTTCAGAATTCTTATTTTATTTTTCACTACTTTTTTTACTTCCTCAAGAACTTTATTTGTAGTAGTTACCACATCATATTCATTATTATTTTCCATATAGACTTTACCGTAAGTTTCTATCATTTTTTGCTTTAATTCCGATGAGAAATTTATTTTTACAATTTTATATTCTTTCAGATATTTCAAATCTTCTTCGCCTATTCCGGAACCGCCGTGTATAACCAGAGGTACATCTGTCTTTTCTCTTATCTCTTTTAAAAGCTGAAAATTCAGTTTCTTTTTTTCCAGACCATGTGAATTCCCTATTGATACCGCAAGCATGTCGCATTTAGTTTTCTTATGAAAATCTTCTACGAGTTCTGCTGATGTAAAATTATGTTTTTCTTCTACTTCCCCTTCATCTTCTTTTCCGCTTATCTCCCCAAGCTCTGCTTCTATCATTATACCCAGTATATGTGCAAACTCTGCTGTTTCCTTTGTTAATCTTACATTCTCTTCGTATTCCAGCATAGAACCGTCTATCATAACTGAATTAAATCCTGAAAACACTGCTTCTCTTGCATTTTCAAAACTTTTCCCGTGATCAAGGTGAAGGGCGCAAAGCACATTTTTTCTTTCTGCCATCTCTTTTACTATTGAATAAAGCACCTTATATCCTGAAAGCTCTATACTCTTCGGTGTACTTTGTATTATCACAGGATAATTTTCTTCCTCCGCAGCCTCGATTATACTTCTGCACATCTCTACATTATGCACATTAAAGGCTGGTATTATCATTTTATTTTCCAATGCGGTTTTTATAAGTTCTTTTGTGTTTACTACTGCCATTTTTCCTCCTTCTTATGCTGTAATTATTATTTTCAGACTTTCATTTTTGGGATCTGCTGCCAGTTCCACCGCTTCTTTCAGTTTTTCCAGCGGGAAAGTATGCGTAATCATATCTTTTATATTTATTTTCTTTTTTTCTATAATATCCATAGCTTCCGGAAAGTCATAAGGAGTTACTGAATATGTCCCTATTATCGAAATTTCATCTCTAAAAAATCTTCCTGCATCTATTTCCACCATATTATCTTTGTCAAAAGGCGAGAAAACTATTATTTTTCCTCCTCTTCTCAAAAGACCCACAGCTTCGGCAAGCAGTGAAGAATTCCCGGCTGCTATTATAATTATATCCAGACCATTACCGTTTGTTATTTCATTTACCTTTTCGCCGAGATTTTCATTCAGAACATTAATTGTATAATCTACACCCAGCTCCTTGGCTTTTTTTAGTTTAAATTCAGAAATATCTGTTATTATTACCTTTTCTGCTCCTTTTAAGCTGGCAAGCTGACCGTGTATTGTTCCTATCTGTCCTGCCCCCATTATCATAACACTGTCTCCTGTCTGTATGTCTGCTGCTTTCAGCCCGTGAATACAGCATGCCACAGGCTCTGCCAGCGTGGCTTCCTCCACAGATACTCCTTCGGGTACTATGTGTACAAGATGCTTCACATGTTCTTTCGGAATTCTGATATATTCTGCAAATCCCCCAGGCTCTATATTTGTCTTTTTGAACTGTTCACACAGTGTGTACTGCCCTTTATTGCAATAATGACATGTAAAACACGGCACATGTATTGCTGTTATTATTCTGTCTCCAATGTTAAATTTTTCTGTATTCTCACCTTTTTTTACTATCTTCCCTACTGCTTCATGCCCGAGTACCACAGGCCCCTTTACTGTTCCATCCAGTGCCTTATGAATATCTGTCCCGCAAAGACCGCAGGCTTCCATTTTCATTAGTATTTCCCCGTCTCCTATTTCAGGAACCTCTGTTTCCTCATACCTGATATCCCCTTTTCCGTAATATACACTTGCCTTCATTCTTCCTCCGTTCCGGTAATATTTCTATACAAAACATTATTAAACTTTATCTTCAATATCTGCTTTAAAATCATAGAATGGTTTATAAAGCGTTGTAAAAATTTTATTGTAATATTCAGATGCTTTTTTATCAGGTGTCACTTTTCTTATTTCTCCGCTTTTTTCTGCGATCTTGAAATCCTTAATATAACCGTTTTTATATGCTCCCAGTATTGCTGCACCTTTGCTCACAGCCTCGTCTATTTCATATACCGCTATATCTCTCCCAAGTATATCTGCCTTTAATTTCAGCCATAACTTATTTTTACATGCCGCTCCAATGACCTTTATTTCTGCGAATTTATGTTCTGTGAGTTCTTCTATGGAGTTCAGCAGATTTTTCAGTTCAAAGCACAGCCCCTGAAATATAATAAGCAGAAGTTCTTCCTTTGTTGTTCTTTCTGTAATCCCGTAAAACAATGCTTTTGACTCTATACTTCTTCTCGGCGGCCCGCTTCCTCTTAAATGCGGTATAAAAATCCCGTCTGCTTTCGGCTCATACTCTTTCTGCATTATCTTTTCATAAAGTTTCTCTGTAATCCTGTTGAATTCCTCATCAGAAACATCAAATTTTTCCTTATACCACTCCACAGAATACCCAGCTGACGGAAGTGACGAATATATAGTATAGAAGTCCTTTAATACATGAATCCCGTTTGAAAAATTAAATTTAAAGAAGTCATCATTAAGCCCCGGCTCCTTCTTCAAAAACAGCAGCCCTTCTGTTGTTCCTGTAGAATTTAATATGCCGCCCTCATCATACAGCCCTGCTGCCACAGAACCGCACATATGGTCATGACCTGCTGTAGAAACTGTTGTTGTCTCACTCATACCTGCTGCCTGTGCTGTTTCTCTGCTTACCGTTCCTGTTATTTCACCTGATTCTGCCGGTTCAGAAAATAATCCTCTTTCCAGCTGTACATCTTTTAGTATATCTTCTGACCATTTTTTATTTTTTATATCCAGAGCCATTGTACGTGATGCCAGTGAAAATTCTGCTTTTCTTATCCCTGTGAATTTATATGCGATATACTCAGCCATACAAAGCCATTTTCCATTTTCAGGATACTCTTTTATGTTTTCCTTCAGCCATAATATTTTATTCAGGCTGTAATTACTGTGTGCAGGAAGTCCTGTTATATTATATATTTTCTGTCTGCCTGTTTTCTTTATCACAGCTTCTGAAATCTCTTTTGTCCTTGTATCATACCATGTCATTACAGGCCCTTTTATATTTCCCTCTGCATCTGTCAAAACGCCTGCTTCTCCCACACTTGCCACTGATATATGCTTTATTTCAGCCGGATCTCCCGCAGCTTTCACAGTTTCCCGCATACCTGTCATTATTCCGTCCCATAGTTTTTCCACATCAAAGTCGCTGGTGTCTCCGAAATTTATTTTAGGTGTAACAAAGGAATATTTTGATACCAGTGTAAAATCAGGCAATGTAAACAGACATATTTTGCAATTTGTGGTTCCTGCATCTATTCCTATAAAATACATTTTTTTCTCCTTGCTTTTTACTCTGCTTTCATCTCTTTCTTTGTAGATTTATATAAAAATGCAATGATAATAAGTATTACAGGTATCAGTATCAAAGCTATAAAATTACCTTCGAAAATTTTTACCATCCAGAATCTGAAAGGATTTCCCCCGTCCAAAAGGCTTGATATCTCACTTGATGTTCCTATAGGAAAATCTATACTCTTTGCTATTCTTGTAATAACAGGTGCTATTGCTGAAGCCACATACAGATTTCCTATTAAAATCGGTATTCCTATAATAAATGATCTTATTACGTTTCCTTTACATGCCAGTACTACCATTGATATAGGCACCCATAAATTGGCAAGATCGCCCAGCGGAAGAAGTCTGTTTCCCGGAAGTATAACTGCAAGAAGGATTCCCATTGGTATTAACATAAGTGCTGTTGCTATTACTGACGGATGCCCCACTGCTACTGCTATATCCAGACCAATATACAAGTCATCCCTGTCAGGATATCTCTTTCTCAGAAAATCTCTTATAGCATCTGACAAAGGAAGCAGACCTTCCATCAGCAGTTTTACCATTCTCGGCATAATAAGCATTACCGCTCCGAGATTTATACCTAAATTCAGAATACCTTTCAGGTCATATTTTGCCAATATTCCTATAACTACCCCAAGAATCAGTCCTATCATCATCGGTTCGCCGAAAACACCAAATCTTTTCTGGATAGTTTCAGGATCGGCATTTAGTTTATTCAGCCCCGGAATCTTGTCTATTATTGCATTCCCCAGCAGTCCCACAGGGAAAAATATAGCTGATGACAGTGTCGGCAGTGATATTCCCGGCAGATCAAAATATTTCTGAACCATTGGCGCACACCAGTCTGCCAGTAAGAATGTTATTACAGCTGTCAGTCCTGCTGCAAAAAGCCCTAAAAAGAAATTCCCCGTGCTGCTGTATACCAATGCTCCTACAAAGGCAAAATGCCAGTAATTCCATAAATCTATATCTACTGTTTTTGTCCAGTTAAAAGTAAGCATTACTATGTTTATAATAATTGTAAGCGGCACTACAAACGGTGCTATTCTTGATGCCCATGCTATAGCTGCCAGCGGTGTCCATCCCAGATCCACTACAGGAAGATTTATTCCTGTTTCTTTTACCATATCCAGTGCTGCCGGTCCCAGACTGTCTACCAAAAGCCCGAATACAAGGAATATTCCCACGAATCCCATTCCTATTGTCATGGCAGCCCTCAATGCCCTGCTTAATTTTACTCCCAGACATGATGCCATTATAAATATAACTATAGGCAGCATTACTGTCGGTCCCATGCCGAGAATATACTGAACTACTCTTAATAATGTCTCAGCCATTATTTTCTCCTCCTTTTAAAATCTCTACTATTTTCTTTAAAAGAGCCTCTTCTCCTATTCCCGTAATCAACGGCAGTCCGTTTATTATAGGTGTTTTCAGATTATATTTTACCCCTGAGGTAACTACGATCAGATCTGCCATTCCGTCCTGTGATGGTATTGTCCCGACGTTAGACTGCATAGGGTCTACTTCTATTCCCTCTTTTTTACAATATTGAAGCACTTTTTCCGTAGCAACTGTAGACGTTGCTATTCCGCTTGTACAAGCGAAAATAATTCTTTTTTTCATGATTTCCTCCTAAATTTAATATAAAAAATATTTTTAAACTGAAATAATAACTCCTTTCCCTGTAGTAATTTCAGCTTTAGTGTATTGACCATATCCGAATAACCAAAACTGTTATAAATCTATGTAAAGTTCCTATTTCAATACTTCCTTCAAAATTTTTATTACCTCATCTTTATCAGAACTTTCCACTATCTGTTCCAGCTTGTCATTTTCCTGAAAAAGTTCTATTAGTTTTACAAGAAAGCTTATATGAGTATTATGTTCTTTTATTAATAAACCGAATATTATTTTCACATTTAGCTTTTCTCCGTTATTTTCCGCATTATTAAACTCAATTCCTTTTTTACTGGTAATCACAAACAGATTTTCCTTTAATACATATTTGGAATCTATGTGGGGAATAGCTACATTTATTTCCTCCAGCTTCATTCCCGTGGGAAAAGTGTTCTCTCTTTCCAATACTTTCGGGAGGTACTCTTCTGTTACACACTTATCTTCAAGAAGAATTTCATTTATAAAATGAAAAGCCTCTTCTTTACTCCCAAAATCTCTGTGCAAAAAAACATACTTTTTGTCTAAATTATCAACTATTGCCATCTGTATAATCCTTTCCTGTTATTTATATTTTAAAATTTCAAAATTTTTATCCTTTATCTTTTCAAATTTTGCTGTCATCAAATCATATAATTTTCTCTCATCTGTGATCTTTTCGATATCATCCAGAAATTTCGTTTCATCTATAATTTTTTTCAGCTGCAAAAATGCATTTATATGTTCTTTTTTATCAAGTGTCGCCAACATTACTATGTTTTTTATTTTTATGTTTTCCGGAAATTCAATTTCTTTTTTTAATTTCAAAAAACTCATTCCTGTCTTAAAAACATTTTTCTTAATACTTCCGTGAGGCAGTATTATATTTTTTCCTATTAACATATACATGCCTTTTTCATAGATTATTTCTACGCATTCTTCTATATAGCTCTCTTTTATATAGCCGTTCTCAAGTAATATCTTACCTGACTCCCTTATTCCTTCCTGCCAGTTTTTTACTTCCCCGGTAATTTTCATATTTTCTGCTGGCAGTATCTCCGGAAGTGTTTTTATATATTCTTTTTCCTCCTCTCTGTTTACATTTAAATACAATTCCAGTTCCTTTTCCATAGCATTCCGGTTTTCTATTCTTCCGTATTTTTCTATTATTTCCATTACTTTTCCCATACTTACGCTTTCATATGTTTTTTCTTTCAGATACTTTTTTATCTTCTTTTCGTCGTCGCTGTCCAGTATGGGACTCACTTTAATTACCGGAATTTCAGAATGTTTCAGATTTATATCAATTGTAGATATAATAATATCGGTATCTTTCAGGTCATAATCAAGAAAATTATTATATGGAATTACATCTGTTATATTCAGGAGATATCTTTCTTTAAGATTTTCCACAAGAAGTCTTGATGTTCCATAGCCGAAATTACATACTATAAGAATATTATTTATATGTCTGGCAAGCTTTTTCTTTTTTCTGTCCACCGCCAGCTTAAAATATATTGTTAAATACACCAGTTCCTCTATTTCCATGCTTTTTCCGAGATAATCCTCCAGAGGTTTTACTGATTCCCTCACTATGTTAAGCAGTACCGAGTATCTTTCCGTAACTTCATTCAAATCAAGCTTTTTCAGTCTTATATTATTTTTTATTCTGTATATTGTAGGTCTTATATGGTTAATCAGTCCTTCCTCAAGCAGATTATCATTAACAATTGAGATATCCAGCTTTTCATCTACATTCTTTATAATTTCCCTGATAAGGGTTTCTATCTGTATCCAGTTCTCATAAAATGAGTAATCAAAGTTATATGAGTGTGTTCCCAAAAGATATTCCACAAATTTCAGTATTTCAAACTCATTGCTGCTAAATCTGTTATATTGATACTTCCAATCCTGAATAAGTTTATTTAATACTTTATACTCATTTGTTGCCCTAAGAAAATTTTCATTTGAAATATGTTCTTCCAAAAGTCTGTCCTCTGTATTTCTGCTGTGAATAATCATCAGATATATAATCAGTACCTCGAATCCCTCATCTGAAATCATCTTTTTCATTTTTTCTTCGATTTTTTTCAAAAAATTAAAATATAATTTTATATCTTCTGTTTTCAGCTGTTTCACAAGAACATTTACCGTTCTTGCCACAGGCTCTGTCTGTTCTCTTATTTCGATACTGTCAAAGTTTTTTATGTAGAAATACTTTAATATATATTCCAAAAGCAGTTTTCGTATATTATTTTCATTTCCTACGAGTATAAGGCCTTTTTTAGGTTTTGAAATAAATGAAAATCCCAGTTTGTGAAGCTCCTCCCGTACTTCCTTCATATCATTTTTCAATGTGCTTTTTCCCACATTCAGAATTTTTTCAAGTGTTCCGAATTTGAAACCCTCTTCTGATATAAGAGAAAAAAAGTAAATTATTTCCATTCTTTCATATTTATTAAAGTTATAATTTCCCAAATCGAATTCTTCAAGAAACTTTCTCAGGTTTTCATTTTTCCTGCTTAATACTGCCATATTCTTTTCTATCTTCAATTCTGCCTTCATATTACTTTTATGAAATACATAATTCAGATTTTCAAGTCTGGTTCTTATTGCTCTTTCTGTGACATTAATATCATCTTCCAGTTTTTTTACAGAAACAGAATTTTCATTCAGAAAAAATTCCAATATGCCGATATCTTTTTTATCTATTAACATACTCATCTTCCTTTCGCTATAACTATACCTTAAAAATTAAATAAAAAAAGAGATAAATATCTTCGTAGTTTTTTGAAGTAATCTATCTCTTAATTTTTTTCTAAATTTTCTGTTTTTATTTATATGTATTTCTACTATAAATATTCTCCTATGTTTCGCTCTCTTAGTCCATAAATAAAGTTCTCATACTTCCCGTTTCCTCTCATTCAAAAACACCGTTTTCCATGGCATCCAAAAGCTGCCTGTGATCTTTCTGTGTCTGATCGGCATACTTTCCAGCAAACTCTGCCACCGCTTCGGCGAATGTATCTGACTTCCCGAGATAATCAGATATGGCGAAACGGTTTCCTGTGTTAGCATGTGCATAAGCAAGAGCTTTCCCGCACGCCTGACCGTAAAGATCGAAACCTTCTTCTCTTATCTCCTCCATTGGTATAGACCCTTTCATATTCCAAAGCTGCCTGACATAAAAATCATTCTCATTAAGCTTCCCCCAGCCGAGAAAAATATCACTGCCGGCCTGTATTGCTCTCTGTCCTGCCACTACACGATGCCCTCCGTTAACATAGGCATCAGTTTTCAGATAAGGCTCAAATACTGATTTTGAGGCACCTTTTACCTGCATAATCAAAGGATCATTATCGTCTTTTCCGAGAAGCAGCACTGCATAACAAGGTGTTCCCACACTTCCCACACCTACTACTTTTCTAACTATATCTACTACTCTGAACCTGTTTAGTATGAGTCTTTTCTCGCTTGAAATAGTCTCACGGTAACTCTTCATACCGTTATGCACAAATCTCAATTCCTCATCACTAAAAACATGTTCTATTATAGGCGGATTTTCTATAAATTTTCTCTCACCGTCTATTATATGTGTGAATTTTTCCATTGCTTTCTGGCTTGTACGGCTTCGTGCCTTGGCATTTATTGCATCAACTCTTTTTTTTATCTTATCTTTTTTTATATCAATTTCCGAAATTTTTATTTTTGTGTACCACAGGTCAAGAGTATTCATCCCAGTAGCTTCTTTCATTGTTTCTTTATATGACTGTACTGCATTAAAAGCATACTTCATACACTCTTTTCTTCCGAATCCCACAGATTCGCCGCCCAGTATTATACTCGCAGCAAGCCGTTTCAAATCCCATTCCCACGGTCCTCTTATAGTTTCGTCAAAATCATTTATATCAAAGAGCAGTGTTCCTTCTGGAGATCCGAATATACCAAAATTTCCTATATGTGCATCTCCGCAGATTTGTACGTGTATTCCTGTAACAGAAGTTTTTGATAAATCATGTGCCATTACCGCTGCTGCTCCCCGAAAATATGTAAACGGCGACACAGACATACGTTCATATCTTATCGGCACTAATTCCTCAATTCTTGTCTTATCCTGTGACCTTAGTATAGAGAGCGGGTCTCTTTCCTCAGAAATTCCCCATTCTGCATGACTGCTTCTGGGAACCCTGCCCCTTATCTCTTTCCAGTTTTCTCCGTTACCATTGTTTTGCATGTTCCTCACCCTTTCATTATCCATATTTAAAGCAAGTGTTACCAAAACTATATAACAGCCGTGCTGTCTGTAATGAGAATATAACATAATATTTCTCTAATTGCAAAAAAGATTTTTACTATTTTACCAGACTTATTTAATAAAAAAACTGTTTTATTTTCTGCTCTGCCGTATTCAAAAAGAGAGCATGTGCAATACCTGCTGTATCACTGCTCTCTTGTTATTAAAGATTTATTATTTTAGTTGCTGTTTTCCTGTTAAAAGCACTGTCATGTTCCACATAGATTAGTGTAGGATTATAATTTAGTATTAATTCCTCTATCTGAATACGTGAAATTACATCAATAAAATTCAAAGGTTCATCCCATATATATAAATGTGCCGATTCAGATAAACTTCCTGCAAGCAGAACTTTTTTCTTCTGTCCCTCACTGTATTCATCCAGTTTTTTATCAAACTGTCCTCTGTCAAAGTCCAGTTTTCTCAGTATTGATTTGAAAAGAGTTTCATCTATCCCTCTGTCCTCTGCGAATGACCTTAAAGTTCCTGAAAGAAAAGAAGCATCCTGCGGCACATATGAAATAATCAGACCGCTGCCCGTTTTAACCAGACCCGAATGCGGGATGTCCTCTCCTGCGAGAAGCTTTATCAGGCTTGACTTACCTGATCCGTTCTTTCCTTTTACCGCCACTCTGTCCCCGTTCATAACAGAAAATTCCAGCCCTTCAAATAATACCTTATCCCCGTAGAATATAGATAAGTCACTTATATCCGCCAGAGAACCTTTAGGATATACCAAAGAATGAAGTTTTAGATTTTCGGCAGTTTCTATATTTTTCAACAGACCGGATTTCTCCTCTATTGCTTTATTCTGCCTTGCCTCTATATTTTTTGATTTTTTCATCATTTTCGCTGATTTATGACCCAAAAAACCTCTGTCTACTCCCTCTCTGGTTCCGAATTTTGAATCTTCTGTTTTTTCAGACCATGCGGAAGTCCTTTTAGCCGCCTGTTTCAGTCTGCCTATATCTTTTTTCAGCCTTTCATTTTCTGCTGTTTCCAGATTGTCCTCCCTTTCTTTTTTCAAATTCCAGTCAGAAAAATTCCCTTTCATTATATCTATATTTGTTTTATTCACTGACAACACATGATCTATGATCTTATCCAGAAAGTCTCTGTCATGTGAAACAAGTATAAATCCCTTTTTTGTTTTCAGATATTCCGCTATTATTTCCTTTCCCTCCTCGTCAAGATGGTTCGTAGGCTCGTCAAGGAGAAGAAAATTCTGCTCTTTTAAGAGCAATGCAGCAAGCAGAACCTTGGTCTGCTCTCCGTTACTCAAAGTCTCAAACGGTCTGTACAAGACATCCTGATCTACATCAAGCCATGAAAATTCTCTGTTCAGCTCCCATAATTCATAGCTGCTGTTTACAGAATCTATAATATCTATTGTATCGCGTGACTTATCCTCTACCTCAAAAGGAAAATAATCAAATGTCACTGATGACGAAATCTTCCCTCTGTATTCATATTTTCCCAAAAGAAGATTCAGAAATGTAGTTTTCCCTCTTCCGTTTCTTCCTATAAAGCCTAATTTCCAATCTGTATCTATCTGAAAAGACACATCCTCAAAAATATTTTCATAGCTGGTTTCATAGCTGAATGTTAAATTATTTATATCTATTAACGACATAAAATCACCTCCGGTTAATAAAAAAAGAGCTGCAGGAAAGCCCGCAACCCGAAACGAAATAAAATGGTCTCTAAAACCAGATATTTCATATATATTCATCGAGAGTAATAACTTTCCTGCCGGGAAAAGCAAAACAAAACAACTTTGCGCTGTCTGTCATACACTATTCCCAAATTATTAATTAGCAAGATTATTATTCACTCTCTCATCTCCATTCTCATTTATTTAAATTATTATAACTTTTTATGTGATAAAAGTCAAATTCTTTGTCCCTGATATTAAACACCCTGTCCGGATACTTTTTAATGATATCTTGTCAGCTCTATCATAACAAAGTCCTCCTCGATTCTCTCCATGCGGAATTCATCTACACACATTCCCACGAGATTCAGCTCTGCCGAAACTTCACTTTCTCCCATAAGAATCCAGCCGTATTCCTCCATTGCCCTGTCTCTTTTCTGTGAAAAACATTCTTTTATCAGCTCGAATTCCTTGTCAGTAAGTTTACCAAGGAAAATAGTTATAATTGTTTTTTCCTGTGAGTAATTCAGATCCATTTTTAACTGATAATACTTCTTTTTCAGAAAAAAAGTCACAAGTTCATCTATAATTTTACCGTTTTTCTTTATTTCATTAATCATTTCAAACCTTTCTTCTAAAGAGACTATCCATTATGCTGTGTATTATTCCTGCTACAAAACCGCCTGCAAATCCGTTATTATAGAGATTCGCACCGCCCTGCCAGTCTGCTGTATACTGAACCAGACAAAAGTGCATGACTCCGGCTATTATACCAATGAAAAAACCATATTCTCCTGCCAGAGGAGCCAGTCCTGTAACAAAAATAATAGTCAGAATAACTGTTGGTGTAATGGTGGCATTAGTTGCCGTTATTATAAGAAGACACCCTATTATTACCGGTGTTATATTTTTGGGATTTTTCCCGAAAGCTGCAAAACCTATTACGCTTATTATTGATCCTACTGTTGCTCCATTTAGTGTAAGTCCTGTACTCAAAGCTACCATTGTAAGCAGAAAGCCCACAATCCCCATATTGATAAGTGTCATTTCCTCCCCGAAAAGACCGTAATAATCTGTAATTGCCCTTCCGCTCATAGACATCATCCGCTTATATTTATGCCAGCAAAAACCTCCCTTTATGAGTCCGAAGAGCAGAAAATAGCCGGATATTGAAAGCAGTATCATAAGAAGTATCTGATGAACATACTGTGACTGATTAACATCTACCACTACATCGAGTTTATATCCCAGTGTCCTGAATATTCCCGTAAAAAGCATGGCGAATATTCCGCCGGTAAAGCCTATATTATAGAGGACATAACCATTATGAAACCTTATTATATGACTCGCAAGGGGAACCAGTATAAAACCGTAAAAAGTCTTTATACTTATACCCAGAATAATCCAGAATATATTCAGTTCTATAGTATTGGTAGCTATAGGTGCCAGCCCGGCTCCAAACATTGCTATTACAAAATACTGTCTGAATGGTTTGTTATTAAATCTTGAATATAAATAAACTCCTGCGTACACAGGCAGAATATTATATATATTCTTACCAAAAAACGAAAATCCCATTGTTGTTAGTAAACCAGCCATAACAAACCCGTTTAGTTCAATTTTATTTATCCTTTGCACTAACAAAGTAAAAGCCATGACAAAAAATACATTCAGCAGTGTAGGCCCTATACCGCTTACTGATGTATAATCAGTAATAAGTGTGTCCCTTGAGATAATCAGTCTCATCAATCCCGCCCCTAATTCCTGAATAGGCGTCGTTACAAATATTATTACCAGAAAAAATAATAAAATCAAATCAATATGTTCTATCCTCTTAACTATCATAAACCTCCCGTTTTTACTTTTATAAGATTATTTTTTAGATTTGTATGTCGATATGCGTAAAACATTATACTATATCAGAAAAAGATTAGTCAATTTTTTTAATGAATTTTTTTTCATTTTTGATAAAAAATTTTATTTAACAGCTGCACTGTTATTCGTATAAAATCATTTTAAAATATGACTTACTGCATTTCCTCTTCTTTCATTTATATATTTTTTTTCCTGATGATTACTTTTGATAAAATGAATAGCATAATGAATATACAGAAACACTCTGAATGAATATTGCAGCTTCTAAAATTCTTTTTCTTTTGTAATTTTATTAAAACACTTAATATTATGATTATTTTAGAATTAAATTATGTAGAATGTTTCATTTGTTACAAAATATTTTTTTCACATATGATAGAATAGTGAGGATACAGAGAAAGGAGAACAGATGTTTAGCGAAACTTTGGAAAAACTTGACGAATACGGCATTAAAAAAGTAAAATACTTAAAACAGAGTAAGACAAAATACTTTATTGCCTCTGTCCTTGCAGGATTTTATGTGGGACTTGGAATATTTCTTATTATGACAGTAGGAGGTGTTACAAGTCAGAGCGGATATCAGTACAAAGTATTTATGGGTCTTGGTTTCGGTATAGCACTAAGCCTTGTTATTATGGTTGGTTCAGAATTATTTACAGGTAATAATATGGCTATGTTTTCAGGTATGCTGAATAAAAAAATTACTGTAAAAGACGGAATTAATATCTGGATATTCAGTTACATAGGAAATTTGGCGGGTTCTATGCTTGTGGGACTTTTATTTTTTCTTTCAAATGCTGCAAACAAAGATGTCACAGCCTTCTTACTGAATATGGCAAAATCAAAGATGAACACACCTGCACCTGATTTATTTTTTAAAGGCGTATTGTGTAATATTCTTGTCTGCCTTGCGGTTCTTTCAGCTGTTAAGCTTAAAGAGGAAACAGCAAAACTTATTATGATATTCTGGTGTCTTTTTGCATTTATCACTACAGGATTTGAACACAGCGTAGCCAATATGAGTCTGTTTTCAGCCGCGTTATTATATCCGCATCCGCATGAAATATCATTAATAGGTTTCGGATATAATTTATTATGGGTGACTCTTGGAAATATGGTTGGAGGATGTGCTTTAGGCGGTGCTTATTACATAATGGGCAAAAAATAAGAAATATGGAAGATAAAGAGAATATTTTCAAATAGATTTCTTATTATTCAAACTAAAAAAATTAATTAATAAAATATATAAAAGGCTTGTTAAAACTAACAAGCCTTTTTGTTATATTAGAATCTGAAACTATAAGATGCTCCGGCACCTATTGTATAAATATCCCTGTCTCTTACCAGCGGACTGTCTGCTATGCTGTCACCGTATCTTGTATATCCTGCACTAAGAAATATATTTACATTTCTGTTTACTTTTACCATACCTCTTATTCCTGCCTCAAAATTAAATGAATCATCAGGTTTATAGCTTTTTCCGCTGTTTATTCCTTTGGCAGCCTCGCTGTCTTTTATTCCAAAGTAATAATCAGTGTAGTTTTCAGTCATATATTCCACAGCTGCATATGGAAGAACCGTAACTTTTTCACTAAGGAAAACAGGCTGGTTAATTTCTATCCTTGCAAGCATTCCGTCACTTTGTCCTGACACATCTCCTGATACATGGGCAATTATTCCTGTACGCAGCGGGCCAAAGTTATATTTCCCCCTTAATCCCAAATGAAAATCATCTTTTCTCTTATCCATATCTCTGAACTCATCCACCATATCTTTAGGTTTATATCCAGTATAAAGATTATATCTTCCGTAAGCTGTCAAAGTAAGATTTTCCATATCATAAAAGTGATATCCCAATTCTACCGGTGCTTCATAATAAAAGCTTTTATATCTCACTCCTGCCACAGGAAGCGGCAGAACTTCATTACTGTCTTTTTCTTTATATACACTGTTTCTGTAAAATACTCCCAGTCCCAGATCTACACTGTTTTCTCTTTCTTTTTCTGCAAATAATGCTGTTGATACCAATAAAGCTAATAATACTGATAATTTTTTCATAATTTTCCTCCTGATTTTGTTTTTATTTTTTGTACACATGCTATTAATTTTTTTATTTTTAACTGATTTTACTTTTTGGATGCTCTAAAAATCCAGTTTCATAAGCCATTCCGATAACTTTTCCTCTCTGCCCTTCAGTTCACCTTCATATTTACCGAGATAATACTCGCCTGTTATGCTTCCATCCTTCATAAAAAGCACTTTTTCACTTCTGGAAGCTACTTTTATATCATGGGTCACCAGTAAAACCGTTGTTCCCTCTTTATTTATTCTGCATATAATATCCATTATATCATTGGTATACTTAGAATTCAGAGCACCTGTGGGTTCATCGCCAAACAGAATATCCGGATTATTTATCAATGCCCTGCAAATACCCGCCCTTTGCAGCTGTCCGCCAGATACCTCAGTTATATCTTTTTCTCCTGTCTCGCTGATACCTGTTTTTTCCATTAATTCCTCGGCTTTTTTATTTATTTCCTTTCGGCTTTGAATTTTTGCCGCATATGCAGGAAGTGCAATATTATCAAAAATATTCAGATTTTTCAAAAAATTCACATGCTGAAATATAAATCCTATTCTTTCCAGACGTAATTTTGAAAATTCGTTTTCCGAATATCCGGATATATCATTCCCTTCAAAAACAAGTCTCCCTGACGTTACCCTGTCCATACCGCACATATTATACAGCAGAGTTGATTTTCCCGAACCTGACGGTCCCATTACTGATATAAATTCCCCTTTTTTTACTTTTATATTTATATTCTTCAAAACTTCCTGTTCTTTATTTTTATCAAATAGATATGTCTTTTTTATATCCTTGGTTTCAAGTATTATTTCCACTGCCCCTCCTGTTCTCTGAATTATTTCGTAATAAAGAATTTTTTCACCGAATCTGTTGCTGCCATTGTAGTTATTACCACAATTACAGTTAACAGTACCGGACATAATATATAACTCTTAACGGGATCTATTACAAATTTTATTTCTGCTGCTCCCAGAAAGGACCACATAAAACCTGTTATTTTTTGTCCTGCGGTATTAGCCGCGATACTCCCGAACAATATTCCCGGAATAATAACCCCTGTCATTCTTACTATATACTGTATTCTTATATTTCTTACAGATAAACCTATTTTTCTAAGTACGTAAATTTCAGATTTATCTTTGGAAAGAAGCATTTTTATAAATAAAGAGGTCATCAATATTACTATTCCCGCCGACGCCGCTGTTACAATAAGTGTAAAGGTCTCAAGGTGTTTTATAGTTTCTCCCATGGTCTGGTTCATGTATTCCTCAGGATACGTTATCTTTACATCAGTAAAAAGTTTCTTGTATTCTGCTATTTTCCTATTCGTCTCTACTCCGTTTCTCAGATTTATATTTATCACATACCGCTGTATTTGCCCGACGTTGTTATTTATTACGGCTTTTGCTGTTTTACCCCCGTTTGTAATATCCTGATATATTCCTGTAACAATCATCGGTTCGACTGATCCATTTATTTTCAAAATAATTTTATCTCCGGGATTTTTACCTGTTTCTCTGCTGTTCAAATATGAAAGTGCTATCTCTCCGTTTTTTAACGGTGCCTTTCCTTTTATATATTCCGCCTGAAATTTTGTAAAATCGCCTGTTTCAATATCAATATCCTCATAGTTTCCTTCATTATCCATTATTTGGACTCTTTCTGCTGCTACAGGTGAAATGTCCGCTATATCACGGTCATTTTCTGCATACGACATGATCTTTTCATAGTCGCTTTCCATATTTTCTCCCTGCTGTATGTCTATCCTTATATCACTTTCTGCCGCCCCGGTGTAAACTATAAAAGAAGGTGACTTTATTGTATTCAGAAAATTTACAGGAACAATTACCAGAAAAGAACTGATAAAAAAAATCAGAAATAATATTCTGTAGAGCTTAAACCTTACTAAAATATCTTTTATCCCAAGAAAAATATCTGTGCTGAATACTCTGAAATTTTTTAATTTTATCCCCCAATTTTTCCGCTTATCTTTTACCCCTGTTCTTAATGCTTCCACAGCGCTTATTTTTCTGAATTTCCTCAAAATTAACATACAAAACAGCATTATTATTAAAAATACTGTCAATGATACAAAAGCTGCCAAAATATACTCTGTTACATTTGACGGTGTTTTCCCCATATAAAGATTTATATGCGATATCAGAAAATCTTTTACGGTCAATGACAGAAAATAACCTAAAACACATCCTAAAGCTGTTATTACTCCATACTTAGCAGTGTATATTTTCTTTATATCTTTATTTTGCATACCTATTGCTTTCATTGTGCCTATTTCACAGTAATCCTCTTCCAGAGAGGCCAAAACAGTAAAACTCAGACACAGGAGTGCTACTATATTTATTATTACACTCACTGACATAACTGCTGCTATTATTATTCCGTCTGTTATGGCATTCAGAAGTATAAACAGATTATAATCAACAACAGGGCCGTTTAATCCAAAGCCTGCTTCGCTGTATTCCGCCGCAAAATTTCTGAGATTCTTTATATCATTTATTTGGAACTCAATTGATTCTTCTCTTTTCCCTGCCCTGTTTTTTATATTCTTAAAATCTTCTTCATTTATTACAAAACGTTTTGAGTGTATAATTGCAGAATTCATCTGTGCATCTCTTATAAAATCGGAAATTATCAGTTCGGTACTAAAATCCCCGTCTTGAATTCTTATTTTATCCCCTTTTTTCAGTTTTTCCTTTTGCATATAGTAAACAGGAACTGCGATTTTTCCTCTTTCTACACTTACAGGATTGTTATCCAGATTCAGCAGAAAATCAAACTTCTCATTTTGCCTTATCAGACTGATATCCATAATATCATTTTGCCCTTTTTCTTCCTTGCTGTTAAACATTATATTCCGGTTTCCCATACTTAGCATTTCCACTATTTGTGCTTCTTTTACATAATTACTGCCTGAAATAAATTTTTCGACAGCAGCTCTGTTTATCTCGCCGGTATGCATCTGGATAAAATGCGGCACTTCTGCCTTTTCCAAGAGATACTTTACTGACCTTGTAAGTTCTGCTGCCATGCAGCTCCCCGCTGAGGCAAACAATGACGAAAGAACTATAAACAGAAATAAAGTCAGTATTGTTGCCTTATTCCTCAGAAAATCCTTTTTTACCATTCTCAAAATCATTTTCTACATCCCCTGTATTCTTCCTTTATTTATTTTCCTCTTTTTTCCCTTTAAAAAAATGCATCACATTATATATTTTATCAATTTTCCCGCCAAGTCCTTTAGTATCTGCCAATTCTTCCTCCATTACTTTCTCTAAAGCATCTACTACTTTTCTGCATACTTCAAAATCTATTCCTGATTTTTCTGATACTCTTCTGCTCATCTCTGTTTTATTCATAATTTTTCCTCCTGTTTTTTATAATATTTTCTTATTCTTTTACTATTACACTGTCTGTAAGGTAATCAAAGCTTCCTTCTGCTGCCCCAAGGGATTTTTCCATTAGGTAAGCCATTCCTCTGGCTTTTTGGATTTTTTCCTCAGGAGTCCACTTGAATAATCCTTCATCAAAGATTATATTCAGGGAAACAAGGATGAATTCCACTATTTCTCTCGGATACGGCGTATTAAAATCTCCTTCTTCTATCCCCTGCAATACTACATTGGTTATCAGCGGGGTCAGACGTTCTATTGACATCAGCAGACTTCTCTGGTGCATTTCCGCATCTCCCGCCTGATGAAACTCTTCTAGCATCTCATCTTTATTTTCTGATTTAGTTATATCCTGAGTCAGGAGTATTCTAAGCTTTTCTGTTCCTCTAAGATTTTTATCTTCAGTTATTTTCTTTACTGCTTCTGTTCCTAGATCAATATATCTCATTGATACTGCATCCATAACTTCTTCTTTTGACTTAAAATAGTAATAGAAAGTCCCTTTGGCAATCCCTACTTCCTGTAAGATATCGTTTATTGTGGTTTTCATATATCCTTTTCCGGTAAAAAGTTTTTCTGCTGCATCCAATATCTCATTTCTACGCTCATCCGGCTTTTTTATAACTCTCATTTTCATCACCTCTTTTCATAGACCGACCGTCAGTCTATAAAAAGTATATCTTATTTTTTCTATAAAGTCAACACTTTTTTAAAAATTTCTTTTCTTCTGATTTTATCGCAAAAAATATAAGTAAATTTGAAATATATGTTGTATTCATGATATAATTTTTAATAAAAATTATAATCAGATTATAAATAAGGAAGGTATGATATTATGGGAATTATTCGTGCAGTAACTTCTGCCGCGGGCGGCTCTCTTGCTGATCAGTGGCTGGAAGTCATTGAAGCTGACAATATGGGGGATACTACTGTTATGTCCGGAGGTGTTGCAGTACATCGTGACAGCAAACGTAACCAAAACAGAAAAGGAACAGATTATCTGATTACTGACAAGTCAGTTATTATGGTAGGGCAGAATCAGTTTATGCTTCTTGTGGATGGAGGAAAAGTCATTGATTACAGTGCAGAAGCCGGTTATTATACTGTGAGCAACAGCTCTGCGCCGTCTTTATTTAACGGCAGCTTCAGCGAAGCTTTGAAAGAGACTTTTAACCGTGTAAAATACGGCGGAGTTCCTTCTGCATCACAAAAAGTTTACTTTATCAACACACAGGAGATCAAAAATATCGCATTCGGGACCACTAACCCTGTAAATTATTTTGATAATTTCTATAATGCAGAATTATATCTGCGTGCATATGGATATTTTTCAATAAGAATCACAGATCCGCTGAAATTTTATGCGGAAGCAATTCCGAGAAATGCCGTTAATGTTAATATTGAAGATATTCACCAGCTGTATCTTGCAGAATTCCTGACTGCTTTCCAGACTGCCATTAATAAGATGTCTGCTGACGGCATACGTATTTCTCATGTTACTTCAAAATCAATGGAACTTGCCAAATACATGTCTGATGTTCTGGACAGCGACTGGAAGGAACGTCGTGGAATGGTTGTTGAATCTGTTGGTATAGCAAGTATTTCATATGACGAAGAATCTAAAAAATTAATTAATATAAGAAATCAGGGAGCTATGTTATCTGATCCCTCTATCCGTGAAGGATATGTTCAGGGAAGCGTTGCAAGAGGACTGGAGGCTGCCGGTTCCAACGAAGGAGGAGCAGGTCAGACTTTTATGGGGGTAGGAATGGGAATGCAGTCAGGGGGCAATTTTATGTCTTCTGCGAGTTCTGCCAATCAGGCTCAGATGAATCAACAAAAAGCAGAAAATGAACAAAAGGCAGCTTCTGATGAAAATACATGGACATGCAGCTGCGGTGCCAAGAATTCCGGACAGTTCTGTTCTGAATGCGGCACAAAAAAACCTGAAGCTAAGTTTTGTCCCGAATGCGGGGAAAAACTTTCCGAAGGTGCAAAATTCTGTACTAAATGCGGAAAAAAATTATAATTACTTAATATATTCATAATTCCGGTTTTTCATAAATATTATAAGAAAAACCGGTATTTTATGAAATAAGATTTTTAACTTTACTTTTTATGAAGGAGATAATTATGGAAACTGTCAGTTATAAATGTCCCAATTGTTCCGCTCCTCTTTCTTTCGATATAGGAAGCCAAAGCTGGAAATGTAGATTCTGTGATTCGGAATTTACCAGTGCTGACATGGAACGAATAGAAGCTTTGGGTAGCAGTGAGACCATAAAAGAAGAGGAAATCACACCGGCAGCCAAGGCTCAGCCGAAAGAAGAAGCCACTATGTACGTGTGTCCCAGCTGCGGTGGAAAAATCATTACTACCCCCACTACTGCGGCTACTTTTTGTGTTTACTGTCATAATCCTGCTATTATAGCTTCACGGCTAACAGAAGAAGAAAATCGTCCTGCTTATCTTATTCCTTTTAAGCTGAAAAAAGAAGAAGCAGTGCGAAAATTACAGTCTTTATGCAGCGGAAAAATATTTCTTCCCAAAAACTTCAAAAAATTTGTTGCAGCAGGTGAAGTATCCGGGCTTTATGTCCCATACTGGCTCTTTGATTTTGATGTAAAAACATCTTTTACCGCAAGAGGTATCAAGAGTAAATCCTGGAGCGACAGTAATTATCGTTATACAAGAACTGATGACTATGATGTTGCCAGATCAGGTGAAATACTTTTCAAAAATATTCCTGCGGACGGCTCGCTAAAAATGGACAATAATCTAATGGAGTTACTTGAACCGTTTGATTACAGCCAGATGCTTAATTTTAAAATGGAATATCTTTCGGGACACTTTGCGGAAATAGCTGACGAAAATATAAATAGAGCTGCAGAAAATGTTTTTTCCCGTGTTTATCCCGGTGTAAAAAACATGCTCACAAATACAGCCCGTGAATATTCCTACCTTCAGGGTGCGAATCATTCAATTGATAAAAAAGACATCAGTTATACTAATGTAATGCTCCCTGTGTGGGTTTTAATGGCTAAATCCGGCAGACAAAAATATGTCTTCGCCATGAATGGACAGACTGGAAAAATGTCCGGTCATCTTCCGAAAAGTCTAAAAGTAGCACTGCTTCTTTATTTGAAGATCAGTCTTATTCTTTCGTTGATTTTTTTCGTGGGCGGGATGTTAATTTGAAGAAGAAAACTATTTTTTTTATTATTTATCTGATTTTCATGATAATATTTACAGTTCCTGTCTCAGCTTCTGCTGATGATGTTCCGAAAGCCGATGCCAGTATAAAAATCTATGACTATGCGGAACTGCTCACAGAAGATCAGGAAAAAGATCTGGCACTGAAGGCAAAGGATATTCTTGCTAAACATAACATCGATATAGCAATTGTCACTGCGAATTCTACCAATGGACTTAGTTCTATGGAGTATGCAGATGATTTTTATGATTATAATTCTTTTGGATACGGTGAAGAGTCTTCTGGTTTATTAATGCTTATAAATATGGAAGAAAGAGAAGTATGGATAAGTACAGCAGGAAAAGCCATAACAATTTTCAGTGACGGGGATATTGAAACCCTTCTTGACACTGCTTACGAGGGGCTTAGCCAGGGTAATTACTATAAAGCCGGAAATGATTTTTTATTTGAATCTGAGGTTCTTATATACGAATGGGAAAATTTTCAGCTGCCCTTAAAAGAGCAGATTACTGTATTTGGTGTTGTTATTATGGCACTTTTCTTTGGTTTTGGAGCTGGAGGATTTCTAACATTTATTTTATTTATTTTTTCTCCGAATAGTATTTCTGGAAAACCACACATAAGTACTTATCAGGATAATTTTAAGATAACCTACAGCAGAGATAATTTTTTATCCACTAATACAACACAGACTATTATTCCAAAAGAACCTGTCCGTACTTACTCATCAGGGGGAAGTTCAGGCAGCCGGAGCAGCAGCGGGATTTCTTCATCAGGAGGAAGTCGGAGCAGTAGCGGCGGAGCTACTACCCACAGATCATCCAGCGGAAAAACACACGGCGGGGGAGGAAGAAAATTTTAATAAAAAAGGAGAATTGCTTTTCAATCTCCTTTTTTTTATTATGCAAAATTTTACTTTCCAATTACTTTATCCCTGTATTCCTTCCATTTCCCAAAGGCACTTTCTATTCCATTCCCGATAAATTCACCGGAAGAACAGTCAAATATCCTGCATTGGAATTTCTCCAGTATAATTTCGAATAAATCCTCAGGCTCTTTGCCCCCTCTGATATGAAGCATTATACAATCCGCTTTTTTCTCTTTTCCCATGTTAAATTCCACTGAATAATATTCCCTGTTCAAAAAAAGCCATGTTTTATCTTCAATATTCAAATCCGGTACATATTTTTTCATTTCTTTTATAAAAATATCTCTGTCAAACTGAACCGGTGTTTTTATATTCTCAATCTTCTCTTTATTAGTTTTTGTTTTTATAAGCACTACATCCCAACTCATGATTCTTCCTCCAAACTTCCTGCATTTTTCATTCTTTTCAGCATTTCTTCAAAATCCAGCGGGGTATAATTTATCCTTTCGGCAGAAACACAAAAACTCTGTCCCGATACATCAGTATAAAGCGGATTTCCGTGAACATGACCAAAAATATTAGCATACGGCATATTTTTATTAATATATAACGGTTCATGTGACAGTATAAACCATTCTCTGTATATTACAGGATACTGTATTACTTCTTCTATTCCTGTTTCTTTCCACCATGACAGCGGATAAACCCTGTCATGATTCCCCAGAACCATTACTTTATAACCGTTTAAAGCTGAAATATAATTTTGTATCTCTTCTTTTTTCCCGAAGGCAAAATCTCCCAGTATAAATATCTCGTCATTTTCAGAGACTGTTTTATTCCAGTTTTGAATTAATATCTCATTCATCTCCTCCACATTTTCAAATGGACGATTTTCAAAACCTATGATTTCTTTGTGTCCAAAATGAGTATCAGCTATAAAAAATACTTTTTTCATTAATTATCACCACCGTTAATCACTTATTTTTTATATCCATTGTAACATTTTTTTATGAATAATCACAAATTGTTTAAATTTTTTATCGTTTATAATATTATGAATAATATTATAAATATAACAATAAAAAAAACGAAAAATTTTTATTTTCGTCTTTTTTTATTTATTCCGCTTTTTATCTATTCCGCCTCAAATTCATCCTCAGGCAGCAGATCCAGAAGTGCAGTATCATTTTCATATCTTATGTCATTACAGTATTCTGCAAGTTCTTTCATCATTTCCGGATTTCTGTCCACAGGAGTATATTTATTAATTATTTTCATTATTTTCTCTACTTCAATTTTTCTCGGTACTTTTCTTTCAAGATAAAAATCCAGTTTTTTCAGATCGTTATCATCAAGCAGAGGATTTACTTTTATTATAGGAATTTTATTATTTCCTCTTTTCAGATCCAGACTTGAAATTATAAGCTGTATATCTTTTAGGTCATAACTCAGAAACTCCTCATAAGGAAGTATTTTCACATTATTTACCCTGTATATATACTCCAGTCTCCCTTTTATGAGCTGGGATGTACCATAACCGTATTTGCACACTACAATAATATTTTTATCAATTTCTCTTTTTTCATTTCTCCGGTAATTCTCCGCAGCCATTCTAAGATATACTGTCAAATATGCTATTTCGTTGTTATCTATTTTCTTTCCCAAAAATTCCTCTAGTGATTTCAGCGATTTTTCTGTTGTCTTATATAAAAATTTATATTTTTCCATAACCTTTTTATAATCTACAGTTGTGTTTTTTATATCATTTTTTATCCTGTATATTGCCGGTCTGAGATATTTTACCAGTTCTTTCTCAAATTTTTCGTTATCAGCTGTCAAAACCCCTGTTTCTTCTTCTATGTTCTTTATCATTTCCTTTACAAGAGTTTCTATCTTTACCCAGTTTTCATAAAAAGAATAATCAAAATTATATGAATACGCTCCGAGAAGATATTCCGTAAACTTTAATACCTCATATTCATTAAAGTTTATTTCATTTTCTTTTTCGATAACTTCACTGACTATTTGATACTCTTTTGCATTACGGAGAAAAGCATCATTCGATACATCAGCAGCAGTAAGCGGGAACTTTTTTGTGTGAAAGATACTTACAAGAAGATAGACAAGCAAAATCCGGTGCGCTTCCTCAGACATTACCTTATCCATTTTCTTTTCTATAGATTTCAGCATTTCAAAAAGTTTCTGAAGATTGTAACTAAGAATATCTTCTGCAAAAAATTCTATAGCTCTGCTTTTCATACACATATCATCTTTTAAAACCAATTCTTTAAAGTCTTTTATATAAAAATATTTCAAAATGTGTTCTATCAGCAGCCGTCTGATGGTATTTTCATCACCTTTTACCGACAAACCTAATTTCGGCGTAGAGCTGAAATTCAGATTTTCATTTCCAAAACATTTCTTCAATTCGAATAGATCACTTTTCAAAGCTGTTCTTCCTATATTCAGAGTGCCTTCCAGCTCTTCGGCCTTATAGGCTTTCAGTGTTATCAAATATGCGAATTCCAGTACATCTACTCTTTCGCTTTTGCTAAAGCTGTAGTTTTCTATCTTGAAAGTTTTCAAAAATTGTGATAATTTTTTTTCTTTATCTATAAGCGTGAGATTAAAATGTTCAAATTTTAGCTTTATATCATATCCGGATTCCTTGAGGACATGATTAATATTATCTATTTTATACTTTATAGAACGTTCTTTTAGATTCAATAATCCTATTAATTCTTTTAACTGCATATTATCCTTATGCAAAAATTCCCTGAGTATTAATATATCATTTTTATCTAAAAACATCTCTGTCACCTTCTCTCATTTTAGTTTACACCATAAAAAAATAATACAAAAGTTCAATTCAGAGTTTTAATAATCTAATTATTGAAAAATTTTTGTAAATTGTAAATAAAGAAGTGTTTCTGATAATATGAAATTTTCTGTTAATATACAGTTTCAGGTGATACAAATATATTAATATATCATTTAATGGATTTCTCTATACTTTTTCTTTATTTATACTTTGTTTTGTATTTGCAGAAAACAATTAAACCATTAATCTAATATATAATATCATATTTATTATTTCTTATAAAGCTAAAACTTTATCATTCTGATTTTTCCCGATTTATAAAATAAAAAACCAGGCCTACCAAACCTGATTTTTGAATAAAAAATTATTATTACTATCTCCAGCGATTTATATAAAGTTGCCTTTATAACATATTATTCCAGGTATATTTCAAATACCTTTATTTAATTATCTGTTCATCTTCTCAAGAAGCTTTTTCAAAGTTTTTATTGAGCTTTCAAGTTCTGTAATTTCTCCTGCTGACAGACATTCCAGCTTATTCGATAATTTTCTTTCCGCTTCTGAATATGTATCTTTCAGGGCTTTTCGTCCTTCATCGGTTATTCTCACATGGGCTACACGCAGATTATTATCATCAGTATATCTTTCCACATATCTCTTTTTCCTGAGGGAACCTGTTATAGCTGTGAGCTGCTGCTTGGAAACTGAAAGTTTTTTGTTCAAAACTGACATTGATAATTCTTTATGTCCGGAAAGTTCCATAAGAGCATTCTTTTCAGATGGTTTTATATCTGATTTTGTTTTCAAATCAGCAGTTCTTATAAAAACTGATTTATAAAGACGTCCTGTATTTACTATTTCCTTTATCAAATTAGAATTTTTCATATAAACTTTCCTTTACTATAAATTATTTTTTACAGTAAAAAATAATTTACTTTTTATACCACTATATTAGCATTTTTATTTATAGATGTCAATAATTTTTTTTAGTTTTTATTTCATATTTTTTATGTCAGATTTGCATTTTTCCTGTTAATATTCTATAATTTTCATATTAATGAGTAAAAACAGCTGTTTTTACACTTCTAATAATATTTAGTTTTTATATTATGAAACTTTATATTTTCTTTATTAATAAATTTTGATACTAACTAAAAAAGAGGAGGTTTATTATTTTGCAGATTATTAAATATATCGGAATTGCCGGCTTTCTTATTTCGCTTTTTATGATGTTCACATCGAAATACGGTATTCCCGGAATAAAACAATATGATAAAGAATTTCGTCCGCTTGATATGAAATTTTTTTACAAAACATCACTGCTTTATGAGACATTTGAAAAGATAGGTGAAGATGGAAGAAAAGCATACTTTGGATATTTTATTATTGATTTTTTTCTTGTGAGTTTTACACTTATTGTAATGCTTGTGATAACAGATCTTCTGATGCATGATGCTGATCTACACTATTTTGTGTATCTTGCTGCCGGGCTGAAGGCACTGTTTGATATTTTGGAAAATTGTCTCTTTCTTTATCTTTTATATATTTATCCGGCTAAAAATAATATTGCTGCTTTCCTCGCATCATCTGCCACTGCTCTGAAATTTATTATGCTTTATTTGTGGCTGCTTGCTGTTATTTCTGCACTTTTATATTTTTATCTGGCTGGTTTAAGATACTAATTATATTAAACTGATAAAAACAAGGAGTTGAAAATTATGAGAAGCGAAAAAGAAATGTTTGATCTTATTCTGAAAACCGCAGACAATGATTCCAGAATAAGGGCTGTTTATATGAACGGTTCCAGAACTAACCCCAGTATAAAAAAAGATATTTTTCAGGATTATGATATTGTTTATGTTGTTACTGAAATAAAAACTTTTCTGGATGACGAAAACTGGATTGATATTTTTGGTGAAAGACTTTATATGCAGCTCCCCGAAGCTATGGACAATGCACTTGGAAAAAACACTGATCTGGATAACTGCTACGGTTGGCTTATACAGCTTGCTGACGGCAACCGTATCGACCTTCATCTCCAGACAGAATCTTTTGCAAAAAAGGAAATTTTGAAAGATAAACTTTGCATTATTTTAATGGATAAAGATAAGCTGCTCCCTGATATTCCCCCGGCTTCTGATATTGACTATCATGTAAAAAAGCCTGCGCAGATAGAATTCAGTGCATGCTGCAATGAGTTCTGGTGGATATTTAATAATGTGGGAAAAGGCCTGTGGCGTGATGAAATCACATATGCAACGGATATGATAAATTTCTATATACGTCCCGAACTTGTTAAAATGCTTTCTTGGTATATTGGTATAAAAACTGATTTTTCCTGTAGTGTGGGAAAATCCGGAAAATACATGAGCAGTTATCTGGAAAAAGATATATGGGACAGGTTTTTGAAGACATACTCTGCAGCTGATATAGAATCTCTGTGGAATTCTGTATTTATTACAGCTGATTTATTTGATGAAATTGCCGTAGAATCAGCTCACAGCCTTAATTATACATATGATACAAATGAGGCCCGAAACAGCAGAACATTTCTTTTACACACATTTCATCTTCCCAAAGATGCAAAAGAGATATTATAATTTTTTAAAATATTATTATTTCTTGTTTTTTTATATATTTTATTTTATAATGCTTTTATAAATCAATCTAACACTTATATATTTAGGAGTCTTTTTATGAAAAAATCAATTTTTTCAGCTTTTATTTTTATTCTCTTTTTAAATACTATTTCTGCTGCTTCATTTTCTTTCACTGAAAACAGATTTATCGAAGATCATACCAATTCGGAATCATCGAAAAACAGTAAACAAAATGAAATTTTGAAAAGATATAAAAAATTTGAAAAGCTGCTTTCAGTAAAAAAGCAATTTACTGCATCTGATATCTTTCTCCCCGAAGAACTTAATTATTATTCATTGAAAAAAGGGGAAAAAATCTTTTTGGACAGAACAAATATAGGAATTCTTGTTTCTTGTTCCAAGAGAACTCTTTTTCTTATTCCTTCAGATATAAAATACAGCGAGACAGGTGCAAGATCAGACAGATCATAATATTTATATATAAAAAGGAGTTTCCCGTATTTCCGGAAAACTCCTTTTTTCATATACCCTTATTTATTTTGCTGATTTTTCATTTATTCTTCTGAATTCATCTTTTGCTTTATCCAGCTGTTCAATGAATTTTGGATTACTGTGCAGCTTTGCCACTACGGCACTTGCTACCACTCTTGCAGCATCTATATCACTTTGCCAGTGATAACCGCATATAACCCTGCTCTGTCCCATTTCATAACCTCTTGTCATTATCTCACTCTGTCTGTCCGGATTAATTTCTGAAAGCACGAGTGCTGTAGCCCATCCAATTGCTGTATGCCCTGAAGGATAAGAACCGTTTTTTGATAAAGTTTTTTCATCATCCGGTCTGCATGTATGCTCTTCAAAAAAAGCAAACGGTCTTATTCTCATATATGCTACTTTTGCTCCCCGTGTTGCCAGATCTCCTGCATCTTCACGGAAATTCTGCAGTAACTTGTAAATTTCCGGTGTTGCCTTCTGTGTTATAGGTATTCCAAATGCTTCGGAAAAGGCCTGAGGTACACCGTCAGAACTGACATGGGCATCATTATACGCCTGTTTTCCCCTTGGTGTGTTTCTCAGAAGCTTTCCTTTGTCGTATTGTGCCTTGTCATTTAGAAAAGCTATACTATCAATTTCAGGTGGCGGAGGTAATAGCTTATAACTGTCTACGACCTCACTAATTTCAAGAAAATAAAGATCAGGTTTCGTCTTTACATCATCTGCTGCATAAGAAACTGCTGCACTTAATAACAAGATTAATACTGCCAATACTCTTTTTTTCATAAGTTTAACCACTCTCCTGTTTTTTGATATTTACATGTTCCATATTATATTATGTCACATTTTTCTGTATTGTAAAGACTGAATGAATTTTTTTTCTTTCCGCTCTATTTTATTTAACAATAAAAAAATTATTTTCCCCGCTGTAATTACCAAATAAAAAACAGGCTGTAAATAACTTTTTCCAATTAAGAAAAAAGCATTATTACAAACCTGTTTAATATTTTCCATTTTTTCACTGAAGTTTTTTTTATTAAATTTTTTAAAGATGAACATACCATTATTTTTATTTTATTAAAAAATCTATTTCTAAAATACTGCTTTCAAAGTTACGCCTATTTTATAACTTTCTCCGTCCTTTGTTACTTCATTAAATGACTTGCCATACTCTCCTGTCAGGAAGATTCCGTATCTGTCCGAAGCTTCCATACCAAGCATAGCTCTTAATACCAATTCTCCTTTATCCTCTGCTGGCTGTGCTAATTTATAAGTTTCACCGAAAGATACAAGTCTTGCTGTTTCTTCTGGCTGTGAATCTCCCAGTTCATACTCATATTTTACTTCCAGAGCTGATTTCAGTTCCCAGTTTGCATTGCTGCCCAGACCGGTATTCCCTTCAAATCTCACTCCTGCTCCCGGCTTTATGCTGTAAGCATTATTAGAATCTATTTCCAGAGCAGAAATAGAAGAATCTTCTTTTACCTTGTCCAAATACTGATAACCAAAATCAAGACTAACCAACGGGCTTATTTTAAATGCCTTGCTTATCTGGAATTCTTTAAGCAGGGTATTATCGAATGACACCCCGTAAGACATATATTTATCATCCAGTTTTTCCACTGAATCAGTCCAGTTTATATTTCTGTCCGCATTGTGCATATTTATTCTTCCTGTGAGGTCGCTTCTGACTTTCCATCCGGATTTATTATATGTATTATGTAATCCAAGCTGCATTGTATCTACCCATTCTTCACTGTTATTCCCGTCCTGAATCTCAAAACTGTTATTTGCATACCCTAGTGAGTAACCGAATTTATGTGCATAAGTTCTCTCTACTTCTCTCAGAGCGTATACACCAGCCGTTTTATACTTATAATCCATTACTCCTTCTTTATTTTCATAAGTTTTCCCTGCTCCTGCCAGAACTGCTACTTTTACATTTTCTTTTGTATTATTTTCAGAATTTTCCATGATATCCAGTGCATTGTCAAAACCTCTCTTTATATCATAGCCCCTTTGTGCTCTGTTGGCATAGTATGCACCTGAAAGAGATGTCATAATTCTTCTCAGATCAAATTCCGACTCTATCTTATCTATTTTGTCATAAAGACTTAGTCTGTCTCCTGTAGCATCCTCATAATTTTTATCCAGTATATCTGCCAGCCCTTCCCATGACAGCCCGTCTCCGAATTCTATAAGATCTTTCTTTGTCATCCAGATATCCAGATTTCCGTTGCTGTTTGTCACAGGAATTGCTTCCCATAATATTCCCCGGCTCTTTATTGCTGCTTTTCCGTAGTTTATTCCTCCGCCGGGAGTTAATGGAACAAAGACATCTTCCAGCTTGTAAGTCTTAAAGTTTGTACCCTGTGAGAAATCCGATGTTACTTGCACATTTCTCAGAACAAAATCTTTAGCCACAAACTGAACCGAATTTGAGATCAGATATTTTCCGTTTACATCCTCAGGATGATAGTCACTTGTTGCCAAAGAAGCATCTGTCAGACTGTCCGGATTTACTTTTACCTGTACCACTGCATCCTCAGGAACTTCAAAACGTTCATTTACCTTTATTATTCCCGCATTAACTATAGAAGGTTTTTCATATGACGGTCCTGACCCTACATGATCTACAGGTGAAACTGCTCCCTGATCCACTGATTCCGCGTACATTGCAGTAACATCACTTGTACTGCCTGCCGCATCTGTTACAATAGCTCTTCCGCCGGCCGCAATATTTATATCTATAATTCCGTTATTTATCAATGTAGAATTATTTTTCAGCAGTATTCCTATGCCGTTTTGTCCTGTTGCTTTTACTGTCCCGTTATTCTCCACTGTGGAATAAGTATCAGCGTAAATTCCTATACTGTTTTTCCCTGTTACTTCAACAAGATTATTATTTGTTATTTTTATATTATCCACTCCGGCAATACCTATGGAATTATCTCCTGTAAGTATAATCTGCCCTGTATTAATAAATTCCTGACGTATCCCTGTAATTGTGTCACCTTTTTCAATATAAACCCCCACGGCACTGTCTGCTGCAGACAGAATATCTCCGCTGTTCCGGCTTGTCCCGTTTGGAGCATAAACATATATTCCCAGTCCGTTATCTCCAAATGTTATCTTATTCGTATTATTTACAGATGAAGTTCCGGCTCCGTAGATTCCTACAGCATACTGTCTGTCAGAAGGATTCGAAGGATTCTGATATGTATTGCCTGCGATTATTTCACCGTTATTTACTATACTTCCTGTATTTGAATATATTCCTACACCCATATCACCGGCATTCAGAATACCTGTATTTGTGATTATGCTTCCCACATTACCAGTTTCAGCTTTGCCGCCGTATATTAATACTCTTCCGTCTTTCCCGTCAAGAGCACCCCCTGCGGCTGTCATATTCCCGCTGTTATTTATCACTGAGTTTTCTGCATAAATTCCGATTGAGGCAAGTCCTATATTCATATTACTTGAATTATTTACAGTACTGTAATCTTTCCCTACGATACCAAAGCTTCCCGAAGCACTACCGCTCAAACTTCCAGTTATATCCCCGACATTTATTATGTTTAATGATGTCAGTGTCAGAAGTGCCGAATTTGTGGCATACACTCCGACTCCGTCCTTATCTGAAATGTTTATTGCAGTATTACTTACATTCCCTGTTCCGCCGTTAAGATATATTCCCAGCCCTGCTTTATCTATGGAAAATGTTCCGCCGTTCTGGCTGATATCTATACCTTTACCATATATTCCTATTGAATTTTCTCCAGTTACTATGCTCCCTGTATTATTTATTTTTGTTCCTTCTTCTCCATAAATCCCCAAAATTACTTTACTTTGCGATGTAGAAGCTGCAAGTGTAATATTCCCTGTATTATTGATATTTTGCTGTGCATTATTCAGTGTTGTTCCATAAATACCAATTCCCGAGTCAGAATTAACAGTTATATTCCCGTTATTTTCCAGAAGATTCGCATTTACACTATCAGAATTACTGGATAAAATTCCTACTTAAGCTTCTCCGGAGATATTTATAGTCCCGTTATTTTCCACATCACCATTCTGATGTATTATCCCCAGTGCAGAATTTCCATTTAGATTCACACTGTTCGCCAGTGTTACCTTTACCCCTGATCCTGATGCAGCTTTTACAAATATTCCCTTCTGACCATTTTCTACATTTACTGTAAGACCTTGTACAGACATATTGGCAGCTCCGTTATTCAGTGCATAAACCCCTATGGAATCTGTGCCAGTTCTTACTTCGAGAGTTTTATTAGATATTACATTCCCCTCTTCAGCGTAAATTCCTATCTGTTTATTTTTATTCAAATCATAAGTACCTCCGGAAGTATCATTCAGCGATATTCCCGATCCCGTACCTTTTTTTATATAATTGAAAATAGAATTTTCCCCGACAGTTATACTTCCTCCGGTTATATTTAATACTGAATTCCCCACTGCTGCTGCTCCTATGGAATAATTCCCTGTCTGTATCTGTCCGTTTTGTATATTTATATCACTTTCATTCCCTAATATTCCGGATGCATATTCTATTGTTCCTCCTGTATCAGAACCATTTCCTGCTGTAATATTTCCTGTCTTTATTATATTTGTTCTATTTCCGTATATTCCCGTCGTATTTAATCCTGATAATTCTATTGTTCCTGAATTATCAATTTCTGATCTTTTTGTAGGATCTACTCCTGCAGATGATATTCCTATTGTGTTATTTCCAGCTGATATTATTTTCCCTGAATTAGTCAGATAATTTTCTTTTGTAAGCCCTGCATATGACGGTGATCCTGTTCTATCTGTTGCATACATACCCACGGAATTTTCGCCTATATTTATTATCCCCTTATTTTCTATGATTGAGCCTATTGTTGCGTATAATCCGGCTCCTTCATTTTTTACATTAATTACTCCGGAAGTATCATTCCATATATGTGAATTCTCACCAAAAATTCCTATTCCTTTATTTCCAAGGTCTATTTTATTTTTATTTACACCCTGTGAAAATGTATTAGCGAATTCCAGTGTATTTGCTGCTATCTCTTTTGTATTTTCTATATACATTCCTATAGAACTTTCAGCCGGTGTTCCGCCGATAAGCTTTGAAACAAGTTCCCCGCTGTTAGTCATAATTCCTGTTTCACCATGTATTGCTACACTTTCTTTTGGTATTTCCAATGTAGTTCCAGAAGCATTGGTGTAATCTGAGTAAATAACCCTGTAAAGCTCTATTCCGCTGTCAGGTGTTATAATAATCGTTCCCGGTGACACATTTATACTTCCGCCATTCTTTACCAGAAATAAAACTCCGCCTTCTGTAAGCTCCACCTTTCCGCCTGTTACATTTATAGTTCCTGTATCTGCCCCCAGAACAATACCTGATTTTCCATTCACCTGAATATATGTATTATTCAAATTTAATGCATTTATTCCTGTATCTGCTTTCAGATAAACACCCACTGAAGACAGAGTTCCGCCTGCTGTACCTACTTTTATATCCGGTGTCACAGTACTGCTCCCGCCATTATAGGTAACAGTATTCCCTGTTCCTTCCTCCTGATAATAAAGCCCCACTGTACCGTCTCCTCCTGCGAGCTTTGTTGTCAGTGTTAATGGTGATGCAATTTCCTTAATTCCAAGAACTATAGGTTTGATCCCTGTTCCTGATCCTGTATTATCTCCTATTGTGATACTGTTTATGGAACTGTCTACAGCAGAAGTTCCTGTGAGTGCCACTCCTGTTACATCATTTCCGAGTATGAGATTTGCAGTACCTGATGTTGATTTCAAATTTCCATTTTCCAGAAAATATCCAGTACTTCCCTTACCAAGTGTAAACTTCGCAGAATCAAGTATACTTGTATCTATATCCCCGTTTTTACTGTATACAGCTATGCCGTTTTCACCCGTCTTTATTGATGTAAGCGAATCCACTTCATTTTGATTTTCCAGATAAAGTGCTACTCCTTTGTCTCCGGTTTCCAGGCTGCCAAGTTTTATATCTCTTGCTGAAAGTACAGATTTTAAATATACTGATGTACCGTAATCTCCTGTTTTGATTAATCCATTATTATTTAAGTTGCTGTCTTCCAGAAAAACTCCCAGTGATCCTTTATTAGAAAGTGAGTGACCATCTAATTCTATACTGCCTGATAATATATTTACAGTTGCCTTTTCTCCTTTAGCTACAATTCCTGTTCCGTCAGTAACTGCTGTAATCGCACCGGCTGTTTTTCCAATATCCAGTACAGAATCATTGGCATTTAGTTTGTCTCCGTCAAGGTATACTCCAATACCCCCGTTTTCAAGTTCAATCTTACTTTCAAACTCTACTTTTCCCCCTTTGACAAAAACCCCGAGATTTTCACTGTCTGGTGATTCTACTCTTATTTTTCCGCTTCCTGTTACTTTTATATCATGATTTTTAGCATATATTCCTATACTGTTTGCTGTGGAAGATAAACCTGTATTTCTAATTGTGCCGTTATTTACGATTTCTACTTTATCGCCTGATGTATACGCTGATGATTCTGCGACTATTCCCACTCCGCCGTCGTTTACATTTATATTTCCACTGGTGCCGTTTACCACAGTTCTTCCCGAAGCTGATGTATTATTATACAAGTATATTCCTGTTCCTGCTGTTGCATTAACTGTACCATTATTTGTCAATATATTTCCTGTAGGTGAAGCAACAGTTATCTGATAAAGAAGCCCTATTGAATCTGTTGATAGGGAAGTCATATTTACTGTCCCGCCGAAAGTAATACCTCTTACTGCTGAAAATATTCCGGCTGCCTTGCCTTCCAGTGATATTACAGAACTAACACCGGCATTTCCGGTATACCCATTATCATAATAGATACCGTAATCATACGCATTTCCTGATGATGAAAGATTTATCTTTCCGCCTAAAGTTCCTCCGGAAGCTCCTTTCAGATAGATACCTATATCATTTCCGGATGTAGTCAGATTCACAGCTCCTGTATGATTAACAGTACCATTTTCTGAATATATCCCCACATTTCTTCCGGTAGTATTTTTATCTATCAGAGTTATCGTACCGCTATTTGAAAATATACTTCCCGAGCCTATTATTGAAGCTCCTATATTTTCACTTCCTGATGCCGCTGATAAATCCAGCTTTATTTCCGCATTAGAACCGCTGTTTGAAATCCTTGTTCCTCCGCCTCCTGTACCGTAAAGCCCTATGTTTTTGCTACCTGTGGAATTTATTAATATTTTCCCTTCGTTCACTCCTGTGGAAGCACTGTTTACTGCTGCTATTCCCGTATTATCAGAAGAGTTTCCTGATATTCTTATTTCATTACCTAAAACATATTTGTTTGCAATCGTTCCATTATCTATCCTTATCCCTGTATTATTACTATTTGCTGATATGGTAATATTTCCATAGTTTGTAAATGAAGCTCCTACATAATCAAGGTAAATTCCTGCTCCATTGCTTCCAGCCAGATTTATTTTTCCAGAATTATTATTTAATGAACTATCAGGTGAAAAAACTGCTCCTGAATTCCTTACAACTACACCGAGATTATTAGTTCCATTTATATTTATTGTACCATTTTGTCTTAACCCTGTTGTGTAACTGCCACCTGAAAAATTATTAGCTGTTATTGTAGCAGGAGTAAATATTCCATTTACTGCTGCTATTGCAACACTAGAAGATCCATTCAAAGTAATTTCCCCACTACTTTCATTTACAATACCTATTCGAATTCCACTAACATCAGAAGATTTTATTCCCACGCTGCTATTACCCGATAATATTATTTTACCTTGATTTTCTGCATATAATGGGCCTCTTGGTCCAGCTTTAAAATCAATCCCCATTACATTTGAATATCCTGAAGTAATTGTACCTGCATTTATATAGGCAGAATCATTTCTAACTGTTCCACCTGTATTGTAGCCTTGCTCCATTTCTACTCCAATTGAATTATTTGCATTAATATTTAAAGTTCCCGTTGTCTTCACAAACAGAACATCATTTTGATCTCCGGGTGTTGATCCAGTGGAATTTGGTATTGGAGCTCCTCTATGTGATTCTATTAGAATTATTCTAGTCCCGCCAAATTCTGTTGTTAAATTTTGAGTTAATGTATAAGTCAGGTTTCCTGCTGTTTGTGCTGGTGTTGGTGATAGATAAGTAGAATTTTTTACTCCTATTATCTGAATTAATCCTGTCGTAGCATCAACTCCATTTTTTCTAAAATTATTTGGCAAAGTTGTCACAGCTAAGGTTTCTACATTAGTAAAATAGTCCACATTATCCGCTGATGCATAATATCCGTTTCCATTAACTCCGAGAACAGGACTTGGAACGGAAACAGCTCCGAAACTCTTTGCCGCAACATTAATACTAATTGGTGTTACCTGAACATTTTTGTTAATCACAATATCATTTATATCTGTAGCATCCACTGTATTCAGCTGTATATTTGGAAGAGCCGGCAACTGTGGAATGTCTATTACGAGTGGTATTTTATTAAGATTTATTGAGGCAACACTGTCTATTACAGGAAGTGATATATCAGGATTTATATCCTGAAGATTCAGATACTTATATGGAATACTCGGCCCTATTTTCACTTCTTTATATGAGTCAGCCTGAATCATAGGTTTGTCTTTTCCTGACCAGTTAGAATCAGAATCGTTTCCTTCTCTGGCATGGTTAGAACTAAGGGAACCTACTCTTGCATCTTCATTATAGAAACCTGTGAAAAATATCTGCCATTCAAGATACTCAGGTTTTACTACATAATCTCCCTGAGAGTATAAATCTTTTAATTCTTTATTTTTCTTTTTTAGTATCTTTTCTATTAGCTTATATGATGATTCGTTTGATTTCCCCTGATTCATATTTTTGGTCATTGTATTGTATAATTTTTCATACTTTACTGAATCCGGTAATTGATTCCCAGCTGGATATGCTGACAATATTCCATTTAATGCTAAGAGTGTTATCAATAATTTTTTATTTTTTTTCATTAGTCCTCCTTTTATCTGCTTTATAACTTTTCTCCTCTCCCAAACTCCCTTTAAATGGTATTTTCAAAATTTTACTTTATAATGAAAATACTTTTATTTCTCCGCTTAAGTGCTGGCATTTACGCTTTTATTCCACATTTTGCCACTGATATTGATTCTTCTTTTTGCAGTATTACAATATCTGCTGTTTTCAGGTGGAAATTTACATATATTCTGTTTCTTATATAATCTAAAATGTCTTATAATCACCTCCGTCAAATTTTTAAAATATATCGTTTCATTATTTCAGGCACTATTTCCTTCATCTTTTTATAAAACTTTATCTGTCTATAAAATTTTACACTCCATATTTTACTTTTTTAAGTATATTTTTTTAATACTATATTTTGATTTTTAGATTTAATATTCTAGGTTCTTTTAACAATATTCGCATTTGTAAAATAATACGAATGGAAGTTTTATGATTTTCAGCATCTTTAATAGTCTGACAAATTTTTAAAATAAAATATTTTTAAGATTAAAATTGACTTTATTTATTAATTTTAGTACAATAATTATATTGCTTTTTTTCGTATTATTTTACAAATGCGAACTTAATAATATTCTCTTTTTGAATTAAAATATATAAATTTTAAAATATCATAATCTTAAAATAGATTTATTTCTTTTTCTTAAGTAAATATTTGTATGATATTTATTAATTAGCAGCTGTATATTTGATTTTTTGCTATAAATTTTCTCAATTTATCATTTTTCTTTGTATTATTTTTTTAAATAACAAAAAAAGACTATACTGATTTTTCCAATATAGTCTTTTTTATTTTTAGAATATAAATGAAAACATCTCGAATTTTCCTATCCCCATTTAGGAAAATTTCTGATCACAAATTTCAATAGAAACCAAAAAATCAAAGGAGCTGAATGTCTGTGCATTATTATATCTACTTTTCTTGGATCTTTGAAAAAACTAAATACTTCCGGACTTATATTTTTTACATAAAAATGAACCAAAATCTGAAATTCTACTATAAATTTTTGTAAATCAAGAACAGCTTTGTCATTAAGCACACAATAGATAGTGCTTAATTCATATACTATACAAAAAAGAGAGGTTATCTCTATTTTTTCAATACTATTAAAACTGCTCTGATCTTTTATCCTCTCATATACTTCATAAAATTTTTCTCTTGAAACATTAAGTACCATGTTCTTATTAACAGTAATTTTAATATTACCCTCTGTAAAATAAATATTATTAAAAATTTTGTTAATAGTTTTGAAAAACGAATGCGAAAAGATTTTTGTGGTATTCCTTATTATACGCTCTTCTTCCATTTGTCTAAGATAGTTGGTATCATTGTAAGACAGAGGGTCAATTAATTCCTGTACATTTTTCTCGATATTTTTTTCATTAAAAGTACTTGTTTCTGAAAAATCATGTGCATTGTCAATTATACATTTCTGTATTTCGTAATATTCTTCTATTGATTCTTCAAATGTCGACGGATCAGTAAGAACATGAATAGTATCAGCAATGATCTGCTGTTCATCATAATATTCTTCGATCTTTTTTTTGAAAGTCGACGGTTCGATGAGATCATAAATATCCGGTTTCAGATATTCCTTTAATAAAAGATTATGAAGAGAATGATGTGCGATTCTAAAATTTGAAAATAAATTTTCACAAATTGATTTTTTCCGATAATTTAACTGAAGAATTAAATTATATTCTTCTGAAAATTTTTCTTTCATAAAATATCACCCTTGCAAAAAAAATATATGTTAATTATATCATATTTTTAGATTTTTTCAATCTATTTTCATTTTGCAAATGCAAAATATTTAGAGTTTTTACTTTTTATTGGCTGTTTATTTTTTCATCCATTATTTTTTTCATAAATAAATTTTAACTTATTTTTAAATACATTAATTCCAATATTGTTTATTTCATAAGGAATTCTTTTCTCTTTATATGCTTTGTTGCCCATTTACTACAATATACAATATTAACTGTATAAATAATTATTAAAATAAAAACACAGGGCCGCCAAATTCCTGACAACCCTGTAGTTTATTTATGTCTCATTTCAAATTGGATTCTCGATATGATTTCCTCAGAAGTATCATATGTAATCGCATTTGCAAAAGTCGCAAATGAAGTTATTGTTGCTAAAGTTAGTATTAATGCTGGTTTTTTCATGTTGACCTCCTATTTTGTATTTTTATAACGACCGGTCTATATATGTATAATATCATATCTGCCCTTTAGTGTCAATTCTTTTTTTCTTTTTTTACCCTAGCTATAATCTGCTATAACTAAATTGACAAATTCAATTCCCTGTGTTACCATAAAAACATATATATTATACAAGGAGAAGGAATGGAGAAAAATAAAGTAAATTCCAGACAAAAAATTCTGGAAACTGCTTCTGAGCTTTTCAAGTCCCAAGGCTATCATGCTACAGGACTAAATCAGATAATAAAAGAAAGCGGTGCCCCAAAAGGTTCTATATATCATTATTTCCCAGGCGGAAAAGAAGAACTGGCTATAGAATCTATAAAACTTGCTGTAAGAAAAGGAAAAGAAAATCTCATCAATGATTTATCTAAAAGTTCAGACCCTCTAAAATCCATCGAAGAATTACTAAAAAAGATATCTGACGACTTTGATCCACATAATCCTCATCACGGGGTCTCTATCAGTATGCTCGCTATGGAAACTTCAGTTATTAGCGATCCCCTCAGAAATGCCTGCCTGGATGCATTCAAGACATGGGAGAGCATTTTCTACGACAAGCTTATTGAAGGCGGTTTCAATCCTGAAGAGGCAGAAGGTCTTGGTATGACAATACATTTTCTTTTGGAAGGTGCTGTTGCCCTATCGATTGTAAGGCAGGATAATAAGCCCTTTTTGATCATTTCAAAACAGATAAAAAGATTACTAAGCTGTAATACATAAAATTTTTTATATCAAAAATTCAATACCGTTTTCAAAAACGGTTTTTTATATTACAAAAAATTTACTGCTTTTACTATTTTTCTAATAAAATAAAATTATGCATTAATATAAAATTTTTCTTGACTTGAATATCGTGTCGCACTTTATAATTTTATCAGAAAGGAGGAAAATCTTGGAATTAAAAACTATAGGAGAAGTTTCAAAAGATTTGGGGATTTCTACACGTATGCTGCGTTATTATGAGAAGGAGGGACTTATAACCAGCAGCAAAAAGGAAGGCTACGCATATAGAGTCTATGACAGTAAAGCTGTTTCCCGGTTATACCAGATAGTATTTCTTAGAAAACTGCGTTTTTCTCTGAAACAAATTTCTATACTGCTATCTTCATCAAATTTACAGAGCATTACAGAGATTTTCAGAGAAAATACGAGTGGACTTACTGATGAAATAAATGCTCTTTTTGTTGTTAGAATAATTCTTAATAACATTGTCAAAGAATTAGAAAAAAACTCAGATTCAGAACTGCGAAGTATTATGCTCAGCAATAAGTTCACAAATGCTGCCGCCAGACTTTTAACATCTAAAAAAAATGAGTTAAAGGAGGAAAAACTAATGGATGAATTAAATAATGCCGGGAAGGAATTATCAAAGCTTCGAGATGTAAGAATCATTTATCTGCCGCCGTTTATAGTAGTATCCAGCCATTATATCGGAGAAAATCCTGAGGAAGAAGCTGAAAAGCCTCTTACTGAATTTATAAAAAACAGGAATTTAGCTGAAATAAAACCTGATGCACGTGTCTTTGGCTTCAATAACCCCAATCCGTCACCGGAAAATGTACATTACGGCTATGAATTCTGGGTTACTGTTCCAGAAGATATAGAAGTTACAGAACCATTGAAAAAAAAGAAATTCAACGGTGGTTTATATGCAGTTCACACTATTAATTTCGGAGATTTTCACGAATGGAAGTGGCTTTTGAACTGGGTCAAAGAAAGTACAAAATATACAGAAGATTATAGAGATGAAACAGAAGAATGTATGTGCGGTTTACTGGAAGAAGCTTTGAATTTTGTTTATCGGGTATCTAATAATATAAACACAGAAAAATCTGAACACCAAATGGATCTGTTCTTCCCAGTAAAACTAAAATAATGGTTTTTATCATAATTATTTATATTTCTAAAGTAAAATCCATATAGAGATTTTTAAAAATCTTATTCTATATGGATTTTTATTTTGTAATATTATAGAAACAAAAAAAGCTCTAAAAAAAAAGAGCAATAAAAAAGCTTGGCGAAGACCTATATTCCCTAGAAGTAAATCTAAGTATTGTCGGCGCAAACAGGCTTAACTACCAGGTT